>DATGJI010000001.1 GCA_035295225.1 Candidatus Eremiobacteraceae bacterium
GGCCACGGCAACGCTCTCGAGTGCATCGGACGATCTGGCCGACGCCGTCAACCGCTCGCGTGCCGCCGTCTCCACAGCCGGGGATTCCGTGAAGCCGCTTGCCGATTTCCTCGCAGCGCTGAATCGGCTCGACACCACGTCCGGCGACATCTCGGCGAAGGATATGCCCGCCGTGCAAGCCGCGCTCGACAAAGCTCTTGCCGCTTGGGATGCAGCGAAGTCGATGGCGGACGACGCGTCCAACCGGATGTATGCAGCGCAATCGCGGCAACTCGCGGTGCGGCTCGACCTGCTCGATCTTTACTCGACGCAAGCGCGCTACGACGCGTACCGAAAAGCTCTGGAGTTTCGATTCCCGGGAATCGCGCAACCGGATTACGCGACCGCACAAGCGATGCACGTGACGGCCGGTGAGCTCGGACTCGCGTCGTGGTATGCGTTCGAAACGTCGTCCACGCCCCAGAGGGTCATCGCGCAGGCGCAAGCGCAGGGAGTTTCAGTCGCGGATCTCGCCGTTCGACAACATCTCTTCGGCGAGTCCATGGAAGTCGCTGAGGGTTTGCTGCTCCAAGACTACCTGGACGCACCTCAGCCCTTGCACACCTAAGGGCGCCGAAATCAAAACGATGCCTCCTTCGATTCGCGAACTTCGCTGATCGACCGCAGGTTGACATCGTCCCGTTGCTGCGCTAAGATGGCAAAAGTAGATTCCTCGTTAGGTGAGGCGTCTGCACGAAGACAAGCCGCTGCCCGGAAAGGTCGAGAGACCCCAATGGGCCACCAGGCACCGCCGAAATAAGGCGGTATCTAAGCCGGCTAAGTCACCCGGACTTTATGTCGTGCAGTGCCAAAACTCAACGCATGAGGAGCCGGTTCGAGAAAAACTGACGACCGGCGCACGCTTCATGACCGTTGGGCGCGAGGAGCGCACGCGGTCTTTTTGTTTGTGGGAAGGGCGTGAGCACGACCGTGGATGGCAGTGATAGTGAAAAACCATGTGACTATACGCTTGACGGAGTGATGTGCTATGACCCGATTTCTCAAATTCCAGACCGCACGCGCCTTGATCCGCGGCCTCGTCCGCGGCTACGATGCAGTGTTCACCCGGCGAGTGAAATTCGTCGAGCGGCTCTTCCTGCGCTGATTCGAACACGCATGAAGGTCTAGAACCATGCCCGACCGTCGGCTGCTGCCGCGAATCTTCAATCCGCTGATCTTCGGCCGGCACGGAGATGCGCCGCCGCCTGCGTCGTCGCCCACTCCCACGCCGGCGCGTCCGCGGCCGCGCATATGGCGTTCGATCGTCATGTTTCTCTCGGTTGTCGGGCCGGGCATCATCACGGCCAACGCCGACAACGACGTCGGCGGAATAACCACGTATTCGCTGGCGGGCGCGCAGTTCGGCTACGGTCAGCTCTGGATATTACTACCGGTGACGATAGCCCTCATCGTGGTGCAGGAGATGTGCGCGCGCATGGGCGCTGTGACCGGCAAAGGTCTTGCGGATCTGATCCGCGAGAACTTCGGCGCGCGCGTGACTTTCTGGGTGCTGTTGGTCTTCGTGCTCGGCGACCTAGGAAACACGGCTACCGAATTCGCGGGCGTGGCGTCCGCGGCGCCCATCTTTCAGACGTACGTGCCGCTGCTCTCGAAATTCGTGCTCGTGCCGCTGTCCGCGATATTCGTCTACACGCTCGTGGTGCGCGGCAATTACCGGTCGGTCGAAAAAGTCTTTCTCGTCTTCTGCTTGTTGTATCTCTCCTATGTCATCAGCGGCCTGCTCGTCCACCCGCCGTGGCATGAAGTGCTTGCGCAGACCGTCGTGCCGCATTTCACCGCGAGCAAAGCCTACGCTTTGATGGCGATCGGCGTCATCGGCACGACGATCTCCCCCTGGATGCAGTTCTATATCCAATCGGCGATCGTGGAGAAAGGCGTCAAGGCGCAGGACTATCGCTATTCGCGCATCGATGTCATCAGCGGCGCGATCTTCACCGATGTGATCGCGTTCTTCATCATCGTGGCGAGCGCGGCCACGATCTTCGTCCACAACCAGCACGCGGCCGCCGGCCAGATGATCACCATCAACGATGCGGGCGACGTCGCATCGGCTCTGGCGCCGCTCGCCGGGAAGTACGCATCGCTGCTCTTCGCGCTGGGCCTGCTCAACGCGGCGATATTCACGGCCTCGATCCTGCCGCTTTCGACCGCTTACTATGTCTGCGAGGCGTTTGGCTTCGAATCGGGAGTCCAGAAGCGGTTGACGGAAGCGCCGTTCTTCTACGGGTTCTATCTCGCGCTGATCGTGATCGGCGCAGGCGTCGTCATCCTTCCGGGCGCACCGCTGCTGGCGATAATCTTCTATTCGCAAGTGCTCAACGGGGCGCTGCTTCCGGTCGTGCTCATCTTGATGCTGCTTTTGATTAACAATAAGCGCCTCATGGGGAAATACACGAACAATTTTGTCTTCAATGCCATCGCATGGGCCACCGTGTTGATCGTCGGATTGCTGACGATCGTATCCACGGCTCAGCTAATATTCCCGTCCCTCGGATCCTGACGTCAGCTCGGGCCGACTGGCGTCGGCCCCTTCAAGGCGGCGTCGGCGAGGGCCGACTGGCGTCGGCCCCTTCAAGGGGACGTCGGCGAGGGCCGACTGGCGTCGGCCCCTTCAGGGAGACGCACCCCTTCAGGGAGACGCACGGTCACTTCCGCGCCGCCCGATGCGCGATTGGAAAGCGCAATCGTTCCGCCCGCCTGTTCGACGATCGTCCGAGCGATGGCGAGCCCGAGACCCGTGCCGGTGCGGCCTCGCGCGCTGTCGTCTCGCCAAAAACGCTGCGTGGCTTGTCGGAGCCCGTCGGGTGAAAAGCCCGGACCGTCATCGTGTACGCGGATGACGACTGACCCGTTCTCCAATGCCACCTTCACATCGACGCGTCCGCCGTTTGGCGCGAACTTGACCGCATTATCCAGCAGTACGACGGGAACTCGAGCCAACGCATCGCGGTCGCCCGTGACGATGCACGGATCTTTGACGTCGACATCGAGCGCGACGGATTTCGTCTGAGCCACGGGCGTGAGCCGCCTGGCCGCCGCTAGTGTCGACTCCGCGACGTCGACTTGCGCGATGTCGGCCGCGACACGTTCGTCTGCGCGGGCGACCGCGAGCAGATCGCCGATGAGCGTCCGAAGCCGCTCGGACTCGGTCGCAATCGCTTCGAGGGCCCGGCGATACTCCGGTCCGTCGCGCGGCTTACGAAGCGCGAGGTCCGCCTCGGCGCGGATCACGGAAAGCGGTGCGCGCAGTTCGTGCGACGCATCGGCTGTAAACCGCCGCTGGCGTTCGAACGCCGCCGCAAGGCGGTCGAGCATGCGGTCGAAGGTCGCACAGAGACGACCGAGTTCGTCGTCGGTTGGCGGCGCATGGAGACGCCGGCTGAGATCGTTGGCCTCGATGTCGGACGCGATGTCGGCCATCGCTGCAAGCGGCGCGAGTCCGCGCCGCGCTATGATGCCGCCGAAGATCGCGGCGAGCATGACGATCACCGGGATGGCGATGGCGAACGCGGTCGTTGCCGGTCGATCGATGTCTTCCAGCGTTTCGGCCGACCGCCACGCGAGCGCATAACCGAACGTCTTGCCATTGCGCTCGATCGGCGCGAGGGCGACGCGTATCGCGTCGCTCGATTTGCCGGACGGATTCAGGGTGGCGAGTGTGATGGAGCGTTCGTGGGTGCTCGTCAGCGCGAGCAGGCCAGCCGGTAGGGAAGCAACGTTGGTGACGACCACATGGCCGCCGGCGGCGATGATGGCGCCGTCGAGCTTCGTGCCGAGCACCTGCGTGAGCGGCCGTCGGCCCTGCACGTCTACCGCAATCCCCTTCGG
This sequence comes from Candidatus Eremiobacteraceae bacterium, assembly GCA_035295225.1. Lineage (NCBI taxonomy): Bacteria > Bacillati > Vulcanimicrobiota > Vulcanimicrobiia > Candidatus Eremiobacterales > Candidatus Eremiobacteraceae > Candidatus Eremiobacteraceae bacterium. The sequence goes on from DATGJI010000001.1 coordinate 3,889, forward strand.
TCCGGCATCCGTGATCGCCACGAGACCCCGAGTCGCTTCCCGCAAGCTTTGGTCCACTCCGATCTTGAACATGCGGTCGATCAAGACATCGGAGAGCGCAGCGAAGAGAACGAGACCCGCGACCAGCGCAATCGTGTAGGTGAGCGTCAGACGCGTGCGCAGGCCGCTACGTTGCATCAGAGGTTTCTTCCGGGCCGAAGCGATAGCCCGCGCCGCGAACGGTGTGGATGAGTTCTGTTCCGCCGGCGACCGCGAGCTTGGCGCGCAGACGGCGGACGTAGACCTCGATCAAGTTTGAGACGGTCTCGCGGTCGCGCTCCCAGAGCGCGTTTTCGAGCATCGGCCGGGTGATGAGCAGGCCGGCGTTGCGCATGAGGTATTCGAGAAAGGCGGTTTCGCGCGCCGTCAATGGAATCTGCTTGCCACCGCGCGTCACGCGGCGCGTTCCGAGATCCATGGTGAGATCGCCGACGTGCAGGTCCTGTCGCGGGCGCGCCGGTTCGCGCCTGACGAGGGAGCGAAGACGTGCCTCGAGCTCGCGGAAGACAAACGGTTTGCGGACGAAGTCGTCGGCACCGGCGTCGAGTCCAAGAACCGTGTCGTCGACCGTGTCGCGGGCGGTCAGCATGAGTATCGGCGTCGAATTCCCGGCATGACGAAGGCCGCGTGCCACGGCGAACCCGTCCTTACTGGGCAGCATGCAGTCCAAGATAATCACGTCATACGATCCGCCGAGCGCGGCAAACTCTCCGCGCGCTCCATCCCCTTCAACATCTACGACGTGGCCGCTCTCGGCCAGGCCCCGCCGGAGGACGTCGGCGAGCCGAGCATCATCTTCGACAACGAGAACCTTCACCGATACTCCTTAGGAGCGATCAGTCGCCGGCAGCTGCGGTCGAGGCCTGCGCATGTTCGCGCGCTTGGCGGGCTAACCCGATCGCAAGCGCGACGGCGGAGCAGCAAAGAGAAGCAAGACCGCTCCAACCGGGTCCGAATTTTCCTAAGACAGACGTGGATATCGGAGGCATGACGATGCCGGAGACGTTGTCGAGCGATGAACCCACACCGAGAATCACGCCGCGCTGGTCATCCGGAATCGCGTTCGTGAGCAGCGAGTTGAGTCCGGGCCGAGACAGCGCCATGCCAATGGCGAAGAAGACCATGGTAGGCAGCATCGTCGGCAGGCTATGGATGAGCGGCACACACGCGAAGCCGGCGACCGAGCATGCGATGCCGATATTGGAGCACACGCGGTCGCTCGTCCGATCGGATATCTGGCCTACGACGAAGAGTTGAAGCAACACGCTGAACGCGCCGAAACCGGAGAAGACGTAGCTCGCTTGCCACGGTGTGAAGCCGAGCGCCTCTTTGAACATAAGCGAATAGATCGCGAACCAGCCGTAGAGCGCGAGCGAATACGCCCACATCTGCCACAGAATCGGAGCGATGCGCTTGTCGGCAAGCGAATGGCCGACATCGGCGAGCGTCGAGATGGCTTGCGTCTTGTCGCGTTGTCGTGACTCCGGCAACATAAAGATGGTGAGCAGCAGCGTCACGAATTGAAGCGCCGCGGCCGCGAGAAACGGCGCAGCGAAACCGGCCGCCGCCCCATGCGACACCGTGAAGCTCTTCATCAGGAACCCGCCGAACGCCGGTCCAAAGACGATGCCCGCGCTGAAGGCGGCCTGCACATACGCGAACGCGCGCGTCCGCTGTCTTGGTTCCACGAGATCGGCCACGTACGAATTCGTGACGCTGATGTTCCCTCCCGAGACGCCCTCCACGATCCGTGCGACGAAGACCCAGAAGATATTTCCAGCAAAGGCGAGCATCGCCCAGCCGATCGTCGCGCCCACCTGACTCACGATCAAAACGCTCTTGCGTCCGATCTTATCGCTGACGCGGCCCCAGATCGGGCCGGCCACGAGCTGGCAGCCCGCGAAGGTCGAGAAGAGAAAGCCGACGACGACATCCGACGCCCCGAAATGCGTGATGAAATACGGCAGAATCGGCAGGATGATGCTGAAGCCGAGTATGTCGACAAATGTGACGCCCAGGATGGGCAAGAGGCGAGAGAAGAGCTGCATGGCGCGCACGGGCGGTTCGGCGGCGAACGCCGTCCGACCTAGTGAGACTTCGCCAGGTGCCAACCGCCGCAGAATTCGCAACCATACTCCGACATCGGCGGAGTGTCCGGATATGCACTGCGCAGATACGATGCGTGGCTTCGCGCCGCTCCAGGATTGGAGAATCGTTTCTTGTCCGTGCAACTACGGCGTTCGTGATCGAGTCCGCGAAATACCGGCTTGTCGGCGCGCGGTCGCTTTTTCATCGTACCGTCTGCGTTCAAGGCACGGACGCCGGGCTCCCCGCACGGAGGAGGCTGCTCCGTTGAACGAGCAAAAGCCGAGAGACACGTCGGATTGGAGTCACTATGCCGGAAGACACGCACGGACAGCCCGCTCGCCGGTCGCACGAGCGCGTGCATCTCGGCGGAACCGACGTCGCCTGGACGTTTGAGCCGATATACAACTCGCCGTCCGAGTGGAACATCACCGCGCGCTGGATGGACTACGACCCCGCGCATTCGCCCGAATACGACGTGCTCGACATCATGCTCATCGCCGACGAAGTTCGTTGGCGTGCAAGCGAGCTGATCGCGCTCCTTTTTTCGAAGTCGAGGACATTGGATCACGTAAGGCGCGCGCTCACGCTGTGCGATTGCATGGCGGAGATAGGACGCGCGCTCTCGCCGCCGCGCTATGTCACGGCAGGCCGTCTGAAAAGCCCGTCGGACGAGACGCTGCGCGATTGCGAGCGCATCAAGTCCACGGCCGAGCGTGTGAACCGAACGCTCCGGCACGCGACGACGGTGCAGGGCGTTATCGACGACCGCACGGCTCAAGACTTGATCCCCGTGTTAAGTGAGCTCGGCGAATCGGCGCGCACGCTCTATATGCGGTGGTATGGCGAAGCCGGCTACGGAAGATGATCATGAGGGCCGGCGTGAAGCCGGCCCCGCAGCTTTCCTCCGAGCCGTTTCGCTCGCGGTATGCCTGACGCTCTGCGCGCCGATACCGAGCTCGTCGAACGCAACGCCCGCGACAACCGCCGGACCATTGCTGCCTGGGGACCAGATTCTTGGTCTTTTCCGTACGCTTCAGGACGACTTCTTCACCGAAGCAGACGGCACGACGTACGTCCAAACGGGCGACATCCCGGCGATGTGGCTCCGCGATTCAGCGGGTCAGGCGCGGCCGTACGTGCGTTTTATTCCGTTCTCGCCGCATCTCGACCGCTCGATCCGCGGTGTGATAGCTCGCGATGCGAAGAACATCCTCACGGATTCGCGCGCCAATGCGTTCACCGCCGGCTATAAGATCTGGGAAGAGAAGTGGGAGGTCGACTCGCTCGCATACCCGATTCGGCTGGCGTGGCTGTACTGGCGAACCACGGCGGATCGGCAGATATTCACGCAGCGGCTGCATTGGGCGCTCGACCATTCGTTGCAGACGTTCGAGTGCGAGCAGAAGCACGCCACGTGCTCGACGTATCGAACGCGATTTTTGGAGAACAACGGCGCCGGAGCGCCCTATGCTTACACTGGTATGATCTGGGGCGCGTTCCGCCCGTCAGACGATCCAGTGCGCTACCCCTACAACATCCCACAGGAAGCTTTTGCAGCTAACGCTCTCGATGATCTCGCACAGCTCGAGATGATCGGTTACCGAGACAGCGGTGCCGCTAAGCGGGCGAGCACACTCGCGGCGCAAGTGCGGTCCGGGATCGAGCGCTACGGCGAGGTGTTCGACATGCGGTACGGCCGCATCTACGCCTACGAAGTAGACGGGCTCGGCGGCTACGAGCTGATGGACGATGCGAATGTGCCGAGTCTGCTCTCGCTTCCTTATATAGATGAAATATTTAGCGGCGACGGCACGTATCGCGGGACTCGCGAGTGGGTCTTATCGCGCGCCAATCCATACTACTACTCAGGTCGTTTCGCCGCAGGCGAGGGGAGCCCGCACACACCGACCGGTTGGATTTGGCCGATGGGCCTCGTCGTGCAAGCGCTCACCGCGACCGATGCCAGCGAAGTGCGCAGGATGCTCGCCGAGATCGACGCTACGAGGAATTCCGATGGCGCGCTCTCCGAGAGCGTGAACCCGAACGATCCGTCGCAATTCACGCGCGCGTCGTTCGGCTGGGTCAATGCGCTCGATGCGGAACTTCGATTTCGTACTTTCGGTGGATTCGAACCACAGCCGGGTAGCGAGCCGACGCCCGTCTTGAACTCCCCGGTCGCCCAGTGGCAGTATGCGGCTCAAGTGATGCGCGCGGCCGAATTGCTGCCGATGGATCGTTAGCGTCTGTCTACGAAGGGGGCGTGCTCTTCTGATTCCACCGGTGCTCGGTTTCACCCAAGCCTGCGTTGATCCAGCGCGCCCAGACGAACAATGCGTCGGAAAGCCGATTGATGAATATCAGCGCGTCCGACGAGACGTTCTCCGATTTCGCAAGCCCGGCCATGAGCCGTTCGGCGCGGCGGCAGACGGTGCGCGCCTGATGCAAGAAGGCGCCCGGCCACGACCCGCCCGGAAGGATGAAATTGGTGAGCGGTTCGAGCTCGTCTTGTGCCCCGTCAATCGCGCGTTCGAGGCTCGCGATGTCCGCGGCCGATACGGTCGGAGCATCTGCGCGCCGGTCTGCCGGGAGCGTCGCGAGATCGCTGCCGAGATTGAATAAAAGGTCTTGCACCCATGCGAGCCATGTATCCAGCACGCGAACGCGTTCAACGCGTGCCGGTTCGTCTTTCAGTGCGCGGCGCGCAAGCCCGATGACGGTGGAACACTCATCCACCGCGCCGAAGCATTCGATGCGCCCGGATGATTTGTGGACGCGTTGCCCCCCGACAAGTCCCGTCGTGCCATCATCGCCCGTGCGCGTATAGATCCGCGCTGGCTTTGGCATGGGCTAGGAGATGCGGCCTTCGCGCGCGTCGAGCAGATCGGCCCAGCCTTTGACCTTCGGCTGGATGTGCGGTGGCAATTCGCCCCTGCGTATCGCGAAACGCGCGCGGTCCTCGTCGTCATCGCCGTCGCTCTGGAACCCCGCTGTGAAGGCTTTGATCTCTGCGGGTGAAGGATTGCGCCCGTGCGCCTGGACCCATGCGAGCACTGCAGCATCATCGGGCGAGTTGCGAACGGCTTCGAGAAAATCTGCTGAACTGACGCCGAGAAAATCGAGCAGATCTTTGTCGAACGAGCTCTTGTCGCCATAGACGTATTCGCCGATCGTCCCGGCTATCAAAGCGCGTGCCTTGTCGATCGTGCGCGGCAGCATGGCGATGCCGCCGAGCAGATCGTTTGGACTGCGCGGAATTCCCGTGATCAGGTCCATATCAGGTGATCCGTCCTTCATCAAAATCGAGTTTATCGACCCAGGATCGTATGCGAGCGCGCAGCGGCGGCGGCACGTTCTTCTCCGTCCACTTGTCCAACTGAGCTCGGCCGTCGTCCGAATCGACGCCGTCGCGCTCGAGCGTTTCGAGCAGCCGTTCGTCGTCGCGCTCCGCCACTGTGCGGGCGTTGGCATGCAGCCAGCGCAATACGGCTGCATCGTCCGGCGACCGCCGCACGCCGTCGAGGAACGACTCGGCATCGACGCCGAGCGTCTCAAACAGATACATATCGAAGTCGCTTGACTCACCGTACTTGTATTCGCCAAGCGTGCCCGCGATGGCGGCGCGGGCCTTGTCGATGGTACGCGGCAGCATCGGAATTCCGCCCAGGCGCTCCCGCGGGCTTCGCGGATACGATTTCGTCAGGTCCATGCTGTTGGTTTTGAGGCCAGGCGACGATTGCCCCTCTACGGCAATCGTGCCGGATCGGATCGTTTGAACGTCATCAGCGGATGAGCCCGAGTTCACGGCCGACTCCTTCGAATGCGGCGAGGGCCTTCTCCAGATCGGCGCGCGAAAGCGACGAACTCATCTGCACGCGGATGCGTGCAGAGCCCTCCGGCACGACCGGGAAGCCGAAGCCTGTGACGAACACGCCTTGTTTCAGAAGCATGTCGCTCATCTTGATCGCAAATGCCGTCTCGCCGACGATGATCGGGATGATCGCGCTCGGGCCGTCGAGCGGTTTGAAGCCGATCCTTGCAAGCCCCTCGCGAAAGAATGCGACGTTCTCGCGTTGACGCGCAAGAAGTTCCGGATGTTCTTCGAGTTCCTCGATCGCCGCGAGTGCGCTGCAAGCGACCGTCGCCGGCAACGCGTTGGAGAACAGTTGCGGGCGCGACTTTTGGACGAGCGTCTCGATCAACGCGGTCGACCCGGCGACGAAACCGCCCGCGGCTCCGCCCAGCGCCTTGCCGAGCGTGCCCGTGATGATGTCGACTTGGCCGGTCAGTCCGAAGTGTTCGATCGTGCCGCGGCCCGTGGCGCCCATGACACCGGTGCCGTGGCTGTCGTCGACGATCGTCACGCCGTTGTAGCGTTTCGCGAGTGCGACGAGCTCCGGCAGCTTGGCCAGATCCCCCTCCATCGAAAAAACACCATCGGTGACGATGAATTTTGTCATATCGGGGGCAAGCGATGCAAGCTTGGCTTCGAGGTCCGCCATATCGGAGTGCTTATAGCGCAACCGCTGCGCTTGCGTCGCCATACGACAACCGTCGATGATCGACGCGTGGTTGAGCTCATCGGAGATGACCGCCGTGCCCTCGAGTCCGATCGTGGGGATAAGGCCCGTATTTGCAGCCCAGCACGAGACATACGTGATCGCGCTCTCGGTACCGAGAAACGACGCGATCTTTTCTTCGAGCCGCGAGTGGATATCGAGCGTGCCGCAGATGAACCGGACGCTGGCCGTCCCTGCGCCATACTTATGCAGACCTTCGACGCCCGCCGCGACGACGCGCGGATTGGCGGCAAGCCCGAGATAGTTGTTGCTCGAGAGCACGATCGCGTCCCCGGCCTCCACCATGTTGACGTGCGCCGACATCGGCGTCGTGATATGGCGCAGCGACTTGAACGTTCCGGCGGCGCGCAACGCATCGAGATCGGTTTTCAATTTGCGGTCGTAGGTCTGATTCATCGGTTCCTCATGCGTCTGCGATGTTCATGACGATCTTCGCGGCCTTGCCCTCTTTGAGCAGGTCGAAGCATTCTGCATACTGCTCGAACGGCAAGACATGCGTGATGATCTTGGTCAGGTCGATGCGTCCGGCGACGACCATCGCTTGCGTCTGATACCAGGTCTCGAACATGTTTCGGCCGTTGATGCCGAGGACGGTGAGACCTTTGAAGATGATGTGTTCGGCGAGGTTGAGACTGACATTATCCGAAGGCAAACCGAGAAGCGCCGCGCGGCCGCCGTTTCGCACCGTGCTCAAGCCGAGGTTGATCGCAGCGCCGCTTCCACTCATCTCGAGCAGGACGTCGGCTCCGTCGCCGTTGGTCAGGGCAAGGATCTTCTCGCGAACGTCCTTGTCGCGAGCATCGAAGACGTCGTCGGCGCCGAGTGATTTTGCGAGTTCGAGCTTTTGGGGATTGAGATCGACGGCGATAACTTTTGCGGCGCCCGCCGCGCGCGCGACCGGAATGGCCATCAAGCCGATGGAGCCGACGCCCGTGATGACGACTGACTTCGCGCTGACCCCGGCAGCCATGACCGTGTGCACCGCATTGCCGAGCGGATCGAAGACGGCGGCCCACTCATCGGGAACCGCCGGATCGAGCTTCCAGACATTGTGCGCCGGCATGGAGATGTGGTCGGCAAAGCAGCCGTCGCGATCCACTCCGATGATCTGCACGTGCTCGCAGATATATTCTTGACCAGTGCGGCACAAAAGACACGTGCCGCACGAGATGTGCCCTTCGGCTGAAACGCGATCGCCTGGTTTGACGCTCTGCACCGCGTTTCCGACTTCTTCGACGATGCCCATGAATTCGTGGCCGACGATCAGCGGCGGCTTGATGCGCCCTTGCGACCACTTATCCCAAGACCAGATATGATAGTCGGTACCGCAGATGCCGGCTTTGCGAACGCGGATCAGAACATCGGATGGGCCGATGGTCGGGATCGGCGCCGATACGATTTCCATGCCCGGTCCGGGTCGCTGCTTCATGAGCGCTCGCATACTTTTCGTCGGTCCCATACGCCAATCTACGACCAGCAGTCTGGTCTCGCCTGTGAAGCGCGCGGTGCGTGCGCCATGGCGGGCAGGTTCCCGACAGCGTAATCCCAAACATCGGTAAAGCCCTCCAAAGCGCCATACAACGGCGCCGATCGGCAGCTAGAGGTTTCAAAGCTATTTTGAAACGTCGATTTTCTGCTTTGATCTATACGACCATCTTCGTATGCGCCGCCGTCGTTGCTGCTTGCGGCGGAGGTGGCGGCACGATTCCGTCGGCGCCTTCCAGCACGACGTTTGCGAAGCCCACGGTTGACGCGACAATCGCACGTGCTTCGGTCGCCGTTGCCATTACCATCGATACGGTCGCATCTCCAAAACCGATGCGTTTGCGTTCGAACCTTTTGGTGTTCCTTTCGCTCGGCAAACAGAGCTTCAACGTGCTTCTATCGGCAGATGCCGCTGGCTGTGGCACGCTCGGCCACGGCCGGACTATCGAATGCTTAACGACGTTGCCGATTGGCGCGGAACGCGTCGCAAGCAAAGCGGTACTCGCGATCGCGTCGGGGAAATCTTTTCAATCGCTTCGTACGACGCGATTCTTGCTGACCGCCCACCCAAACGGGACCACGGACGTCGTCATAGCAATAGATCGCGCGACGGCGAAGATTAAAGTCGTTGTCGGCGGCGATCTTCCGCAACCTTTCGATACACCGTCGCCGGGTCCAACGGACACACCCTCACCAGGGCCAACGGATACGCCGTCTCCGGGCCCAACCGACACACCATCTCCGGGATCGAGCGATTCTCCCTCGCCGATGCCGTCATCGTCCTCGACAGACACGCCGTCGCCGACACCGTCCCCGACGGATACGCCGTCGCCGACACCGTCCCCGACGGACACGCCATCGCCATCGCCATCGCCAACACCGACGCCTACACCGACGCCAACACCGACACCAACACCGACGCCTACACCAACACCGACACCGTCGCCAAGCCCGTCACCGAGTCCACGCATCAGACACATCGTCGTCATCGTCCAAGAAAACCGGACGTTCGACACCATGTTCCATGGCTTTCCTGGCGCGAATACAGTCAGCACCGGCGTCGAAAGCAATGGTGCGGTCGTACAACTCAAGGCAAGTCAGCTCTACCGACCTCAGGACCTTGGGCATTATCCGTCCGACTTCAAGGTCGCATACGACAACGGTAAAATGGATGGCTTCAATTTGGAAGTGCATGGCAAACAATTGTCTGGCCTGGAACCGTATTCGTATGTTCAACAGAAGTATGAACAGGAATACTGGACGCTAGCGAAACTCTACACCCTGGGCGACAACAACTTTCAGAGCAACGGCGGCCCAAGCTTTCCCGCTCATCAGTACCTAATCGCCGGACAGTCAGGCAAGTACACGAACCCCCCGGGGACGTCGTGGGGTTGCGATTCTCAAGTTCGCCTGCCGCCGTGTTACGACTACACAACGCTTGGCGATGAGCTAGATAACGCCGGGCTCTCGTGGCGATACTACTCGACGGGCGCCTTCCCCGCGAGCCCCGGCGTTTGGAACGCGTACGACGCGATACGGCACATCCGTTACGGATCCGACTGGACAAACGGCGATGTATCCATGCCCGAGACCAATGTCTTCAACGACATCGGCACGAGTTCGTGTACGCTTCCCAACGTCACGTGGGTCACACCAAATGCCGGTAATTCAGACCACGCGGGCACACCGCACTCCGTAGGCGACCAGGGCCCGGCGTGGGTCGGCGCTGTCTACAACGCGATTGGAGCGAGCCCGTGTTGGTCGAGCACTGCTATCATTCTCGTCTGGGATGATTGGGGCGGTTGGTATGACCACGTCGCGCCGCCGCAACTCGATGCAGAAGGCCTTGGTTTCCGCGTTCCGCTGCTTGTGATATCGCCGTTTGCGAAAGTCGCATATGTCTCGCACGTGCAGCACGAGTTCGGCTCGATTCTGAACTTCATCGAGGCTACGTTCAGCCTCCCGAGTTTGGGAACCGCGTCTGAATCGCGATCGGACAACTTATCGGACTGTTTCAACTTCACGCAGCGGGTACGAACCTTTAAGAAGATACCTCATGGACCTATAAGCACGGACGATACGCTTCCGGTCGAGGACGACGATGGCGGCGCCAACGAATGATAGCCTGCAAAAATAGGTCCGCAGTACCACCTACAACTCCGGGTGGGCCGAAGGGCCTGAAGTAGCATCCGTCCTACACTATAAGCACTATAAACGGGCCATTGAAGCCGATGAACCGCGCCAGCCTGCGCGCCTGCAGTGACTCGAAACAATTTAGCGATGCAAAGAGGGTTGAAATGAAAAGACTGCTCGGCGTTCTTTTGCTTGCAGGGTGCGGGGCTTCGTCCACCGCTCTACCGGCACCTCAACATGTCCACGCTATCTCTTCCGTGCATCGCGCCACGACGGCGTTCCCCATTCAGCACATCATCGTCATCATGCAAGAAAATAGAACCCCGGATAACTTGTTCCATTGTCTCGTCGGCAAAGCAGACATCGCCACCACGGGGACGCTGCACGACGGCACGGTCGTGCCCCTGACACCCACGCCCCTTGGCACGCCGAAAGATCTGCCGCATTCGCGCGCCACGTATTTCGTGGACTACAACTCAGGGGGAATGAACGGCTTTGACTTGGAGTCGAGCATCACGTATCCGAAGAAAACCGGCGGTGCAGGACTCAACCCGTATCAGTACGTCCAGCAGTCCGACGTGCAGCCCTACTGCGATATGGCGAATCAATTCGCGTTTGCCGACGCGTTTTTTGGTTCAAGCGCTTCGGAGAGTTACATCGAACACCAATATATGATCGCCGGACAGTCCGCAATGGCGTACACGAATCCCGAGGGTATGACGCGCGAGATCTGGGGATGTGACTCGTCTCCCGATACAACGACGCGGATCTTGAACCCGCTCAACGGCAAGACACTGAAGAAAGTCTTCCCCTGCTTTGACTATCAGACGATCGGCGATGAGCTGGATACGGCGGGTATAACGTGGACAGCATATGCGTCCGCGATCGGCTCAGGGGGCGGAAATTTCTCCGAGTTTGACGCTATCAAGCACATACGCTACGGCCCGGATTGGGTCACCCACGTCTCTTCCCCGTCGTCGAACATTCTCAAAGACATCTCGTCTGGAAATCTCAAATCATACTCGATCGTGACGCCGACTGAGTTGTGTTCGGACCACGCCGGGAGCCCGAAAGACATTTGCGGGCCATCGTGGGTCTCGTCGATCGTCAACGCGGTTGGTGGGTCTTCTTATTGGTCGAGCACAGCGATATTTATCACTTGGGACGAGTGGGGAGGGTGGTATGACCACGCGTTCACCCCGATGCTCGATGTCATGGGACCGGGGTTCCGCGTGCCGCTCGTCGTGGTATCGCCGTACGTCGTAAAAGCGGGCTTTGTGAGCCACAAGATGCACGAATTCGGCAGCGTGCTGCATTTCGTCGAAGAGGACTACGGCTTGCCGGCGCTTACCAATGTGGACTCTCGCGCCGACGATTTGACCGACATGTTCAACTTCAACTTGAAGCCGAGGCCGTTTAAGGCTATCAAAGCGCCGATGACTGCCGCGCAGCTGCTTGCGATGCCGGACGATCGCACCAATCCGGACGACGACACGGGCGATCAGAACTACTGATCGCGCGGCGGCAAGATGCGGTTGGCCGCTTAGGCCGGTCGGCGCAGCGCGCGGATGAGCGCGCGCGCGTCGACTAAACTCGGTCCGTTTGCCTCGATCTGTTCGTAGCAGGAGCGCGCGGCGAATTCGTTGTGATTTCGCTCGTGCATCCGTCCGAGCTGCCGCAGCGTCTCATCGTTCTCCCACTTCGGAAGACCCTTCGTCGATAGGACGTCTGTGAGCGCGACTACCGCTTCGTCGGCTCGACCGGCTTGTTCCAACCGCAGCGCCTCGAGGATGTGGCTCAGCGAACGGCCCCCGCGGTCGCGTGCAAGCGCCTGCATGACGCGCACGCCGCGGTCGAGCAGATCCATCCTGATGTAGGCGAGGGCAACGAGATAGCGGACGATCGGATGCGCGTTCTTCGCAAACGCGGCTTGCTCGTAATACACGACTGCCGCTTTGACGTCCCCCACAGCGCGAAGCACTTCCGCGAAGATCAGCCGGTGCGCGAAAGACTGAGGTTTTGCGACGGTTTTCGACCACGATTCGCGCAGCACGGCATCGCCGAGATCGGAGCGTAATTCTAGACTTAGGTGGTCCGCTTCGTCTTGCGCGAGCAGCCGAGTGTGCGCGAGCACGGCGACAGAATAGAGCGCATCGGCGAATCGCTCGTTGGGTTCGGTCTTTGTCGAAGTGTCGTCCTGTGGCGCCGTCTTGGCGCTGCCGTTCGCCATGTCAGCCTGGCCGACGAGTCTGCCGATCGCGGCGGAACGTTCGGCAAGCGATGCGGTCTGCGCATCCTGCTCTGCGATCAAACGGTCGATCGCCCGCATGGACATTTCAGCGTCGTTCGTCTTGGCGTGTAAGGCATTGCTGATCGCCGCAAGAGCCGAACACGCAGCCTCGGTCTCTTCCTTTCGGCCCGACGCCACGTCCAGCGCAGAACGCGCCGCGCCGAGGCGATCGAGCAATATCTTCGTCCCGGCGAACGCCGCCGCGGCCGTCTCCTCGGCCTTCGCGATCAGTGCGTCTAGCGCATCGGCCCGTGCACGCGCTTCCATGACGTTGCTCCGCAGCGACGCAATAGTTTCTGTGGCCGAAGCGGCGCCGTCTCTTGCCGCGTTCACGTTGGACTCGATGGTCACGATCTGCGAGCGCGCGTCATCCAAGCTCGCTCCGATCTTCGAAGCATCGCGCTCGCTCGCATCGCGCAACCCGTCGACAGTGCGCGTCAGTTCGGTGAGCTCAGCGACCGCGCGCGCGCGCTTTTCCGCGATCGCAGAGAGCTCCGAATCCTCACGGGCCTTCAGAGCCTTCGTCGCGTCAAGATTTCGCTGCAGTTCCAGCACGGACTCGCTGAGCGCCGTGCTCCGGGCTTTCAGCGATTCGACGACGGACTGAGCCTGCGTGAGCTCATCTTCGACGAGCGCCCTTCGCCGATCGGTTTCTGCCACGCTTTTCGTGACGCTGAGAAGGTCGATGTTTGCGTCAGTCATGACGGTCCTCGCCGATCGGTTGGATACGAGCAATTGCACAAGTAGTTGACGCCGTGATAATCACTGCGGGGGGCGAGTGTTCTCGCAGGCGCATATTCACGCCTTGCATAAGGCAACCGTGATCGCTCGGTAATGATGTGGAGAGGGCAAGCGGCGCGTGCGAGACCCGCGGGAGCCCGCCGCTGCTCGATGTAAGAAAGAACGCGATGGCTCGCAAGAAGAAGACCGCGACGCCTGCCCGGCTTCGCGCGATACAGGAGAAAATCGAGGTCCAGCGCCGGCGCGCGCAACGGCCTGCGCTGCCCGTGAATAGTCACGCCCAAGTATCAAAATCGCGGCTCGAGCAGGAGCGTGCGGCCGCGCGTAAACGAGCGCAGCGAAAAGCATGGGAAGACGAAAACACGTGAAAATGGGTACGAGTCGCTTTTTGCTTGACACCGCAGGCAGCCTTTGAGCATTGATGATCTGGGCAACCGCGAGGCGGGCTCCTACACGATCGAGGACGCGCTCGGTCCGGGTGGGCTGATCGCACGTGCTCTGCCCGGCTACGAGCACCGGCCGGCGCAGATCACCTACGCCAAACGCGTGCAGCGCGGGATGTTGGAAAACGTCCACGTGATGGCGGAAGCCGGCACCGGCACCGGCAAATCAGTCGGCTATCTCATCCCTGCGGTGCTCGGCGAGCAGCGCGTTGTGATCTCCACGGCGACGATCGCTCTGCAAGAGCAGCTCGTGAACAAAGACATCCCGCTCGTGCTGCGCGCGCTGCGAAGTTCGGCGCGCGTGGTTCAGCTCAAGGGTCGGACGAACTATCTCTGCAAGGATAAGGCCGGCCAACTCCAGCGACAGCTGACCCTCGCGCGATCCAACGACGAACAGCGCATCTTCCAGTGGGCGGCGCGCACGGACACCGGCGACAAGGCCGAGCTCGATTTTGAGCCGCCGTTCAGGCTGTGGAGCGAACTCGACACCGATGTGGACGATTGCATCATGGAAGCATGCGAGTTCTTCGGCCCCGAGCGCTGCTTCCATATGCATGCGCGCGAGGCGGCGCGCTATGCGGATATCGTGGTGGTCAACCACGCGCTCTTCTTCGCCAACCTCGCGCTGGGCGGCGGCCTTATACCGCCGTTCGATCATGCGATTTTGGATGAGGCGCACCAGATCGACGACTGGGCGACGGCGGCTTTTTCCGCATCCATATCGCGCGCGTCGGTGGGGCGACTGCGGCGCAAGATGGCGCGCCATTATCATATAGACGAAACGCTCGACGCGGAGCTGGCGCAAGCGATCGAAGAATTCACCCGCGCACTCGCCGCCGGGTCGCGGTCGCGTTACTCGCTGCACGACAACGATCTCGCGATGGAGCTCCTCGACCCGCTGCAGCGAGCGTTCTACAGAACTGAGAACTGGTTGGCGTCGAACTGGCGCACCGCGTCACGCTATCCGAACATGGAAGAAGAAGCGCTCGAGCGGCGCCGCGATCTGCTCGTGCAGGCAGTCGTTTCTCAGACCTTGGCCATCGAGCGCATTCGGCTTGTCGGAAACGAATGGATCTCGTGGGCCGAACGCGTCGGTGATGCGCGCGGCGGCGACTACGCCGCTGTGTCAGCACCATTCTCCGTCGCACCGATATTGCGCGAGCGGTTGTTCGACAAGACGGCTTGCGTCGTGCTCACATCGGCGACGATCGCGACAGGTCAGGACTTTTCATATCTGCGCCGTCAACTCGGGCTCACCGATGCGCTGGTCGACGAGGTCGTCGTTGACTCGCCCTTCGATCATGCTCGCCAGGCCATGCTCTATCTGCCCCCGGAGCGGTTGAATCCGAAAAGCGCCGATTTTGCGCGCGATGCGGTGCGTGTGGTGATCGACGTCCTGCACGCCACGGCCGGACGAGCATTCGTACTCTTCACGTCGCACGCGGTGATGCGCGCCGTCGCCGCTGCGGTTGCGCCGGCGATCCCCTATCCGTCGCTCACGCAGGGTGACATGCCAAAGGGGCGGATTCTTGAGTGGTTTCGAGCGCAGCGCAATCCAGTGCTCTTCGCCACCGCGTCGTTCTGGGAAGGGGTGGACGTCGTCGGCGAAGCGCTGTCGTGCGTCATCGTCGATCGAATTCCGTTCCCGCCGCCGGATGATCCTGTATTGCTTGCGCGGGGCGTCGCGGTGCGCGAAGCCGGCGGCGACGCGTTCGACGAGCTGATGGTCCCTGCGGCCGTTTTACGATTGAAACAAGGGCTCGGTCGCCTCATTCGCAGCGCCACCGATACCGGATTGATGTGCGTCCTCGACGGCCGGCTCGAGACGATGGTCTACGGTCGACGCATCGTGAGCGCGCTGCCGCCGGCCACCCGCGTGCACGATCTTGCGACCGTGCACGCGAGATTGAGCGCTTAGCCGGGGGTAACGGTCACAGGCGACGTGCAAAATGCGCAACGGCGCGCACCGATCGGGATTTCGCTCAAACATTCGCCGCACTTCGTCGTCGTCGGGTCGGCCGGCGGCTCTTTGCGCGAACGAGCGACGAGAAAATTGATCGGCTTGACGACGAAGAAGAAGACCGCGAGGGCGACCAGCACGAACGCGATGACCGCGTTCAGAAAGTCTCCCACCGCGAAGCGGCTGTTGTTGATTGTGAAGGAGATCGCCGAAAAATCCGGCTGACCCGCAAGCGCCGCCACGAGCGGCGTGATGAAGTCTTTGACGAGCGCGGCCACTACCGTGCCGAATGCCGCGCCGATGACCACGCCGACGGCTAAATCCACGACATTGCCGCGCAACAAGAATTGTTTGAAATCGTTCATCTGAGTGTCCCCCCGCGCCGCCGTTCGGGCTTGTGACGGGCTAACCTTCGCTTGGAGATGGAAGAAGCCGGCTGGCGTCGGCCCCTTCAGACCGGGAAATCAGACGGGCGATGCGTGCAAAAAAGGTGACGAACCCGCGTATAACTAATTCATTAGTTATAATGCCATTGTCGCTCGGAGCCGTCGCTATGCATCTATTTCGCTTCAGCCTCCTTGCGTGCCTGACGCTCGCAATGATCGGCTTAAGCCGGACCGGTGTCGCGCTTGCCGCCGACCCCCCGGCGTTTGCGGTGGCCGTAAGTCGCGCGGACACAAGCCCGAAGATCGACGGCACATTGAACGATCCGCTCTGGCAAAAGGCGACCCACATCCAGATGACGTGGGATTATCAATTCCGCCGCCCGGCGTCAGAGCCGACCGACGTCTACCTCCTGGCGGACAAAACGAGTCTGTACGTCGCGTTCGTCGCGAAGCAATCCGAACCGATCACTGCGACCAATCATACGAACGACAGCTCGCTGAGCGCGGATGACGCCGTGCGCGTGTATTTGTGGCCTAGCGGCGAAAACGGCTTCGAGTATTTCTTCGCAGCGAATCCGCTCGGTACGCGCAACGAATATTCGGGTGAGAATTCGTCGTTCGCTCCGCACTGGACCGCGGTCGCAACCCGAAGCGCGGACGGCTATATCGTCACCGAGCAGATCCCTATGAACGTGATGCGCGGTGACGGCCGTTCCACGTGGCGCTTGCAATTCGATCGCACGTTGCACGTGACGGGTCAGACCTTCGAATGGGCGCACGACGGCGCGCAGCGCAGTACCGACAGCGTCAGTTTCACCGGTTTTCTCACTGGTATGACGGTCGCGACGGGGAGCACCCGGACGAAACCGCGGCTCGGCTTGTACACGCTCGGCCAGATAGGCTCGGCCGGCGCAAACGGCAATCGCGCGCGCGTGGGCGCCGACATCGCGTTGCCGATCACGAATACCGCCTCGTTCTTCAGTTCGCTCTACCCGGACTATTCCAACGTCGATCAGGATCAGCAGACGATATCGCCGACCGCGTTTTCGCGCCAATACACCGAGGTACGGCCGTTCTTCACGCAGGGTCTGAACTTCTACAACAATTTCAATTGCAACGACTGCTACGATGTGCCGTTCCTCTACACGCCGTCGATCCCGACACCACAGCAGGGTTACGCCGTGGAAGGCGTGCAGGGTCAAGCGCAATTTGCGGGCTTTGACGCGCTCGGCGTGAATGGCCGCAGCGATAACGCGCAAACGCTGATATACACGACCGCCGACCGGCGCGATATCCTCAACGTGCTCAGGTTCTCAACGCTGTCACCGGGGCTGTCCGATACCACCTCGATCTACCAGCTTACCGTGGGCAACCATCATAACTTCAGCGTGTATGCCACGACGGGCGGCGAGACCGGTTCGGGCGTCACCGCGCCCACGCTCGGGCACTACAACGAATGGGGTTTGAATCTGTTCTCGCAAAAAACCGGATTCTTTCCCGCATATCACGACATTGGTCCGCAGTACGCGCCGCCCGATGGGCTGCAGCAGATCAGCGACATCCATGGCCCCACGCTTTTCGTCAACCACGAATTTGACAACGCCCCGACGAGCTTCATCCAAAGCTATACGTTGTCACAGGATATAGAGCACTTCAAGAACGGCGCCGGCGCCCTCAATCTCGCCGACGCATTCACGAACCTGACGATCAATACAAAGACGCAGTATACGTTGGCGATGTCGTCGGGCTATCAATACTTGTTGCTCTCCAACGGCTACGGTTCCATGATCGATCAGAACGGAGCTGCGCTGAGTCACGGGAGCGCCACGTCGACGCCATCGTCCATCAGCTACAACATCGGCCGCTTCGGGCCGGGCTTCTTGCGGACCACGACGCGCTTGACGACGCTGCGTGTCACGCCGCGCGGCACGCTTGCGCTGGAAGCCGATAACACGAACGACACGACGGATGAAATTCCAAGCAGGATGCTGCCCAGCGTGAAAAACGTGCAGTGGCTGGAGCGAGCCACATTCACCTATCAGTTCAACTCGAGTTCCGCGCTCGCCGTCGGTCTGCGCCGCATCATCGGCACGGCGCCGGAGCTGCTCTTTCCGCCGACCACATGCAGGCAGATGCCGCTGAGCGCAGCCTGCGGGTATACGGACGCGTCAAATGTCTCGGTCGCGTTCCACAGGCGCGTCGGCGCGGATGAACTGTACGTCGTCTACGGCGACCCGAATCAACTCGCGACGTTGCCGGCGCTCATCGTGAAATTCGTCCACTACTTCGGCGCGGAAAAAGGAACCTAAGCTCCGACGATGTAGGGCGGACCTTTACGGTCCGCCGGCGCGCCGTAAAGGCGCGCCCTACATCATGGCCGGCGCGCCGTAAAGGCGCGCCCTACCTCATGGCCGGCGCGCCGTAAAGGCGCGCCCTACCTCATGGCCGGCGCGCCGTAAAGGCGCGCCCCACATCACGGCCAACGCGAATAGTCGGCGAAGAAGCCCTGCCAGCCGCCGCCGACCGTGAGCACGGCGCCATTGACAAACGATGCGTCGTCGCTGGCGAGGTATGCGACCGCATCGCCGATGTCTTGCCAGCTTCCGGGGCGCGTCGTGGGATTGCGGTACTCGCGCCGTTCGAGTGCCGTCGCGCGATCGGCCGTCTTGTCGCGGATATCGCCGATGCAGATCGCGTTGCACGTGATGCCGAACGGGCCTTCTTCGAGCGCGATCGACTTCGTGAATGCGACGACGGCAGCTTTCGCCGCCGCGTACGCGCTCAGATGGCGGAAGCCTTGCGTCGTTTCGCTTCCGGTCATGCCGAACGTGATGATGCGGCCGTGATGCTGCGAGCGCATCGGTTTTAACGCCGCGCGCGAGCACGCATATACCGATGTGAGGTTGCCGTCGATCATAGCCCGGTAGTCCGCCATCTCCGTCGCGTGCAGGTCTCGCACGACCATCGGCCCCGCCCCGCACACGAGCACGTCGAGCCGGCCTAGACGATCGACGACAGTTTGGACAAGACTTTCCGCTTGCTCGGCATCCGCGACATCGGCAGAAAAAGCGGCCGCTTCGATGCCGAACCCCCGGAGAAACGCAAGTGTGTCGTCGGCCTCGCCGCGCTCCGGCCGATAGTTGCAGGCGATGCGATAGCCGCGCCGGCCAAGCGAAACGCAGACGCCGCGCATAAGGCCTGTAGCACTTCCGGTCACGAGAGCGGTCGGCGCGGACGATACAGTTAAGGAAGATTCCACGCCGCCCGGTTCCGGTGGGACAACAGGCCGCCCTGCGAGGCAAGAGGGCGTGCGCGTTTGGCACTCGAACTAGAAGACTGCTAATGACACGATCTGGAGAACGCGGCACCGCGAAGAGCCTGAAGGGTGCGGCCCCATTGGGCCAGGGCGCGAATTTCGTCATCGACGAGAATGCGCCGCTGGATAAACGTAAGACGTCCATCTTGGGCACGATAGTCTACGAGTATATCGCGACGGGCGAACCGGTCGGCTCCGCAACGCTGACGCAGAAATACAACCTCGGTGTCAGTCCGGCGACTGTTCGCGCTGAAATGGCGAGCCTAGAAGAAGAAGGCTATCTCGATCAACCGCACACATCAGCGGGTCGCGTGCCGTCGGACCTCGGCTATCGATACTATGTGGACCGGCTCATGCTTCCCGAGTCGCTCACGCCCGAAGATGCTGAACGCATCAATCAGGAAGTGCGTCGTGCAAGCCGCCAGTTAGACACAGTGGTCGAACATGCGTCGCACGTACTCTCCAGCGTCACGCGCAACATCGCATTTGCGATCGCGCCGCGCCTGAAGAGCCAGGTCTTCAAGCACGTCCAGCTCATCTGGGTCGGCTCGCGCACGGTCCACATAGTTCTTGTGACAGATTTCGGGCTAGCCGCGCAGACGACGATTGAAACCGAATCGGATGTGACGGCGGATCAGTTGACGCATGCGTGCGACGTCTTGAACCGCCATCTTGCGGGGCGCATGCTCTCGGACATCACGATCGGGAACTTGCGGTCGCTGAACGCGGAAGCTCCCTTGCCGCCAGAAGTGACGCGCGTGCTCGCCGAGCTCTTCACCGTGAAGAGCGGAGCGCCGCTCCAACGGCGGCTCTTCGCCGGCGGGGCGCACAACTTGCTCGACCAGCAAGAATTCCGCGACTTGAGAAAACTGCGCGCGATCCTCGACCTCCTCGAGGAACAGCGCACGCTCTACGATCTCCTGCAGCATTCGCTGGATAGCGAGGGAGCAACCGTCAGTATCGGGCATGAGCTCGGCAACGCGGATATGAGCGAGTGCAGCGTCGTCGCGGTGCCGTATCGCGTCGGCGACCGAAACGTCGGCGCCGTCGGCGTTCTCGGACCGCGCCGGATGCAGTACGCTCGTCTCATCGCGTTGATGAATTGCATGGCGACCAGTCTGCACACGCTGTTCGAAGGCGAGTCGCTCGAATGACGGCGCTCAGCAACGCGGTGAATTGATTCGTGCCGGCCCGACATGACCTCTATGAGGTTCTCGGCGTGGCGCGCGGCGCATCGGACGACGAGATAAAAAAAGCCTATCGAGCGCTGGCGCGGCGCTATCACCCCGACGTCGCCCGCGGCGGCGACAAATCGGGCGCAGAAGCCAAGTTCAAGCAGATCAATCAGGCGTACGAAGTGCTCTCCGACCCCGCCAAGCGGTCGCAGTACGACCACTTCGGCACGATCGGCAACGGCGCGACCAGCGGGCCCGGGGGATTCGGCTTCGGCGGCGACGGCATCGGCGACATCTTCGACATGTTCTTCAACGCTGCGGCCGGCGGCCAGCGCCGATCGAGCGGACCGCAGCCGGGCGCCGACTTGCGCTACGACCTCGAGATCACGCTCGAAGAAGTGCTGCGCGGGGCTGAACGCGAGATCTCGTTCGACCATCTCGGACCATGCGATGCATGTGCCTCTACGGGGTCTGCCTCGAAGGCAAAGCCCGTGACATGTCGCGATTGCGGCGGCAGCGGGCAATTGCGGGCCGTCCGAAATACGCCGTTGGGCCAGTTCGTGACGTCGGCGCCGTGCGTGCGCTGCGGCGGTACCGGTCATGTCATCGCGGATCCATGCAAGTCGTGCGGCGGAAAAGGCCGGCGCGAATCCCGGCGCCGCGTCACGATCAAGATCCCGCCAGGGGTTGAAGCCGGCAATCGCATGCGCTTCGCAAGCCAAGGCGAAGCGGGCGAACGCGGCGCGGCAGCGGGAGATCTCTACGTCTATTTCCATATCAAAGAGCATGATATCTTCGAGCGCGCCGGCGCCGACTTGCGTTGCGAGACGACGATCTCGTTCACGCAAGCCGTCCTCGGTGCGAAGCTCGAAATCGACGCGTTGGACGGACCCGCGACGCTCGACGTGACGCCCGGAACGCAACCCGGCGCGACGTTCCGCATCGCCGGTCGGGGCCTGCCGAAGAACCGAAGCGGCAGTCGCGGCGATCTGTTGGTCGATGTCGGCTTGCGCGTGCCGACGAAGCTGACCGGGAAGCAGAAAGAACTGCTGCAAGAGTTCGCGCGCGCCGGCGGCGACGTCGTGGATGACAAGGGATTCATCTCAAAGATCAAAGGCGCGTTCGGCGGCGCTTGAGCACCCGGACCGACTGGCGCCGGTTCTCCCTCTCCGTTGCTGCGACAGACATCGAAGCCGCATCCGCGGTGCTTCAAGCCGCGACTGGAGTCCGCGTGAGCGTGGAGGAAGGCGGTGACGATGCGCCGCCGCTTTCACGAGCGAAAGTTTCCGCCTATGTACCCGGCAACGCGTCCGTCGGTATCGCCCGTGCGGTGACGCGCGCCGTCCGCGAGGCGTCGGCCGCTGCGCTCCTGCGCGACGTCGTCGTCGATTCGCCGGTGACGATGCGCGACGAAGATTGGGCCGAATCGTGGAAGCAGTTCTATAAACCATTTCGCATAGCGCCCGGCTGGTATATCGCGCCGTCGTGGGAGAAAGCTTTTGCCGCACCGGGTAAGGCACGGACGCTTCGCCTAGATCCGGGCATGGCGTTTGGAACCGGTCAACATCCGACCACGCGAGCGGCGCTGCAGTTCGTCTTAGAATATGTCCGCCCGCGAAGCGCCATGCTTGACATCGGATGCGGATCGGGGATCTTGGGCATCGCAGCCGCGCTGTGCGGTGCGCGGGTGTTCGCGTGCGACGTCGACCCGATCGCCGTCGCCGCGACCCGCGCGAATTTCAAGGTGAACGGCGTGGAAGCGATAAGTGTTCGTCGCTCCGACGGTCCCCCGGCGACATTCCCAAAGGCGCCGATCGTGACGGCGAACATCACCGCTGACGCGCTTGTCGGACTTGCCTCGGCGCTCGCCGCATCGCTCAAGCACGACGGCGTGCTCATCTCAGCCGGGATACATCGCGCAGGACGAAACGATGTGCTCGCGGCATTTGCCGCGCAAGGATTGCGACGCGTCGGCGATCGGCGCGCGGGCGAGTGGTCCGCCTTCGTGCACCAAAAGCCGTGATGCAAGGGCCGAGATACTTCGCCGCTTCGGACATCGTTGCCGGTGTGCCGGTGGAGCTCAATCCCGACGATGCGCGGCATGCCTCTACTGTATTGCGATGTCGGGTTGGCGAAGCACTGATTCTGATCGCCGAGGGCGTGGCATGGGATGCAGAGTTCGCAAGCGTCGACGGTCATAGAGTTTCGGTTGTCGCGCGACAGCCGTCCGTGCTGCAGAGCGGCGAACTACCGGCTAAGGTCACGATCTTGCAAGCGTTGACCAAAGGCGCGAAGTTCGACGAGGTCGTCGAGAAGACCGTTGAGCTTGGCGCCGTCAGAATCGTGCCCGTGATCTTTTCGCGCTCCGAGACGGCGGGCAGCGCGAACAAGGTGGAACGCTGGCGTCGAATCGCGCGCGCTGCAGCGATGCAGTCGCGCCGTCGCGTCATTCCGAGCGTCGATGAGCCCATCACATGGTCGCACGCATGCTCCTCGTTCCCAGCGAGTAGCCTTACGCTTCTCGCAGATGAGAACGCCGATCGCGCGATGTTGGGTCCCGCACTCGAGCGCTACATAGCCGGAACGCCTATCGTGATCGCCGTGGGACCTGAGGGCGGCTTGACTACGGAAGATGTTGAGCGCGCGACCGTTCGCGGCGCAACACCGGTGTCGCTTGGGCCAACAATACTGCGCACGGAAACAGCCGCCGCAGCGTTGCTTGCAGCCGTCGCGTCCGGCCTCGGCTGGTGGTGAACATCTGTCAGGAAGGGTCCGCGCAAGCCGGCTCAGCATGGGGACGGCAAGCGGGGGATACGCATCCCGGGACAGAAACCAAACTCAC
>DATGJI010000002.1 GCA_035295225.1 Candidatus Eremiobacteraceae bacterium
AAGATCTTGCCGGAAGCTCCGGTCAGAAGCGAATCGCCGGTCGTCGCAAATACTTTGCGCATAGCGGCGTCATCCGTGACGACGGTGAGGATGACATCCGACGCGGCGGTGACACGAGCAAGCTCCCGGACCGATTCGGCGCCAAGTTCGCGCGCTATTTCGTCTGCGATGCTTTGATTCGCATCGTAGATCGCGGCGACAGGGTACCCGGTCTCGTGCAGACGCCGGCCGATGTTCGCGCCCATGCGCCCGACGCCGACGATACCGATACGAGAAGCTGCCGCCATGCGCAAAATGCCTCCTGACAAGGGGCCGCTTTGATTCTTAGCGGCGACGGGGCTGACCTCTACGGTTCATCGCGGGCGGACCATAGAGGTCCGCCCTATCATCGCGGACCGTAAAGGTCCGCCCTACATTGTTTACGGGTAGACGCCGCGCAGCATCGTCGCTTCGGCGACGCGCCCGACCGCGAGCACATACGCGCCGCGGCGCATGTTGATCTTGTGCTGTTTGGCCTTTTCGTACGTCGCCTTGAACGCTCGGACCATCGTCCGCTTGAGGCGCGCGTTCACTTCTTCTTCGTCCCAGAAGTTCTCCTGAAGATCTTGCACCCACTCGAAGTACGAAACCGTGACGCCGCCCGCGTTGGCGAGAATGTCGGGCAATACCATGATGCCGCGATCGAAGAGAACGCTGTCCGCCTCGGGGAGCGTGGGACCGTTTGCCGCTTCGGCCACGACCTTGGCCTTGATGCGCCCGGCGTTTTCGCCGGTGATCACCTTTTCGAGCGCCGCGGGGATCAGCACATCACATTCGCACTCGAGCACATCTTTGTTCGACATCGCGTCGCCGCCGCCGAAGCCGACGACCGACCCCGTCTCCGATTTGTGCGCGATGAGCTTCTTCACATCCAGCCCCGCGGCGTTGGCGATGCCGCCTTGACTATCCGAGACCGCCACGATCCTGTAGCCCGCCGCGTTCATCAATTCTGCGGCGTGCAATCCTGCGTTGCCGAAACCTTGGATCGCGACGCGCGCACCGTCAGCGGAGATGCCCAACTCCCGCAGCGCTTCGTCGATCACGAACATGCAGCCGCGTGCCGTCGCCTTGTCGCGGCCGAGCGATCCGCCGATCGCGATGGGCTTGCCCGTCACGACTCCGGGAATCGAGTAGCCGCGCATCATAGAAAATGTATCCATGATCCAAGCCATGATCTGCGGCGTGGTATAGACGTCGGGAGCCGGGATGTCGCGTTCTGGTCCGATGATGATCGAGATCTCGCTCGTGTACCGGCGCGTCATGTGTTCGAGCTCGCGCATGCTCATGTTCTTGGGATCGCAGATGATGCCGCCCTTCGCTCCGCCGAACGGAATGTCGACGAGCGCGCATTTCCACGACATCCACATCGCCAGCGCTTTGACTTCATCGAGCGTCACGTCCGGATGGAACCGGATTCCGCCCTTAGCCGGACCGCGCGACATGTTGTGCTGCACGCGATAGCCTTCGAAGACGCGATACGACCTGTCGTCCATCTCGCACGGCACCGAAACGGTGAGCACGCGCTTGGGCGAGCGGAGAAATGCGTGGATGCCGGCGTCCAGACCGAGCAGCACGGCGACGTCATCCAACTGCGCCTGCGCCATCTCCCAGACATTGCGCGAGCCTTGTGCGGCGGATCGATCGAGCGTTGACGACATGAGGTTCCTTTCGCGTGTTTAGACGAGCACGACAGAGCGTTGCGTCCTAGACTTTAGTGTGTCAGGACTGCGTGGCTTCTGCGGTGATGGGACGAAACTCCCGTCAGCTCGCGTGCGCGAGATCACGCAAACACCGGAATGCGTCGACCCTGCATTTGTAAGGCTTTGGTGCCGAAGACAGGACTTGAACCTGCACATCCTTGCGGACACAAGTACCTGAAACTTGCGCGTCTGCCAATTTCGCCACTTCGGCGCCGAACGTTTATGTTCGAAGGGTCCGCGAACGCTCCTCCCCTCGACGATGCACGCAGGAGGGCGGCGCATATAACGCCCGTAAGCGTTCGATGTGAGTTCCCCGTCAGAGCCCGTCAAGACGAGCCTCGAGCGAACGCTGCCGCGCGCATCATATGTCGATGAAGCTGCGTTCGGTCTCGAACGCGAGCGCATCT
Source organism: Candidatus Eremiobacteraceae bacterium (assembly GCA_035295225.1). Taxonomy (NCBI): domain Bacteria; kingdom Bacillati; phylum Vulcanimicrobiota; class Vulcanimicrobiia; order Candidatus Eremiobacterales; family Candidatus Eremiobacteraceae; species Candidatus Eremiobacteraceae bacterium. The sequence goes on from DATGJI010000002.1 coordinate 2,147, forward strand.
TCATGCGCGAATGGTTTCTCGCTTGTCGTGAGGAGCGCGTGACGAATCCCGGCGACTTCGTCGCGATTGACGTGGCCGGCGAAAGCGTATTCATCGTCCGCGCGAAGGACGGCACGCTTCACGCGCACTTCAACGTCTGCCGTCACCGCGGCAGCCGGCTTGTCGCCGAAGAGTCGAGCGGTGTGCTGCCGGGCGCGATTCGATGCCCGTATCATTCGTGGACGTACGAGCTCGACGGCAGACTGCGGACAGCTCCATTTCTCGCGGAAGCAGACGGCGTTTGGAAAGACGAGTTACCGCTGCACGCGGTCGACGTCGACACGTGGGGCGGATTCGTATTCGTCAACCTTTCGCTGCACAGCCCGCAGCCGGCGCAATCGCGGTTGGCCGAGCAATTAGGCGGCGTTCCGGCGCGGCTCGAACGGTATCCGCTCGCGCAGCTGCGGACGGGCGCAACGCTGCGCTACGACGTCGCGGCGAATTGGAAAGTCATCCTCGAGAACTACAACGAGTGCTACCATTGCGCCGGCGTACATCCGGAACTCTGCGCGGTGGTGCCGGCGTTTCGCGTCAAGGGCGGCGCGGATCTCGACTGGGAGCGGGGTATCCCGCACCGCGACGGCGCGAACACGTTCACGTTCAGCGGCACGACTTCGCGCGCGCAGTTCCCAGGACTCGACGAGGACGAGCGTACGCGCCACAAAGGCGAACTCATCTATCCGAACTGCATGCTCAGCCTGTCGGCGGATCACGTGGCCGCGTTCACCCTCTTCCCGCGCGGCCCGGCTCGCACCGCGATTGTCTGCGACTTTCTCTTCCACCCCGACGAAATCGCAAAGCCCGCCTTCGATCCATCCGATGCCGTGGATTTCTGGGATCTGACGAACCGCCAGGACTGGGCGATCTGCGAGAGCGTCCAGCGCGGCATGACCTCGCGCGTTTGGGAGTTCGGCTATTACGCCCCGATGGAGAGCTGGAGTTTGGACATGCGACGCTACATCAACGAGCGTTTGGGGCAGTAGTGGCGCGCGACTATGATTGCATCGTGCTCGGACTCGGCGGCATCGGAAGCGGCGCCGCCTATTGGCTCGCGCGTGGAGGCCGCATGCACGTGCTCGGTCTGGAACAGTTCGAATTCGGCCACGTGCGCGGCGAATCGCAGGACCACTCGCGAATAATCCGGCTCTCGTATCATGCATCGAACTACGTGCGTTTGGCAAAGCGCGCGTACGAGTCGTGGGAGACGTTGGAGTCCGATGCAAAAACGCGCGTCGTCTTGAAGACCGGCGGACTGGATCTCGGGCCGCGCGTGAGCGCGATCCCGCTGCAGGGATACGCCGACGCGATGGCCGCATGCGACGTTCCTTTCGAGCGGCTCGACTCACGCGAGATCATGCGGCGCTGGCCGCAGTTCACGCTGACCGACGATATCGAAGGCCTCCACCAGAGTCAGAGCGGTCTCGTCATGGCCGAGCGCGCCAATGACGCACATCGCCGCATGGCGCGTGCGCATGGCGCCGTGCTCCGCGACAACGCGCCGGTCGAATGGATCAGAGACGCAAACGGCGAGCTGGACGTCCGCGCCGGCGGCACGACATATCGCTGCGCGAAGCTCGTCATCGCTGCGGGGCCGTGGTCGAACAACGCACTTGCGAACTTTGGGCTTCGTCTACCGCTCGAGATCACAAAAGAACAAGTCACGTACTTCGCTTCGCCGAACGTGGAGGCGTTCGCGCCGGATCGTTTCCCGGTCTGGATATGGATGGACGACCCGTCGTTCTACGGCTTTCCGGTCTTCGGCGAAGCCGGGCCGAAAATCGCGCAAGACGCCGGCGGCAAGCCGGTCGACCCTGATTCGCGCACGTTCGAGCCGGATGAAGAAAATTTCGCGCGCGTCGAAGACTTCATGCGTCGTTATCTTCCGAGTGCGCTCGGTCCCGTCATCCGGACGAAGACATGTCTGTACACGCTCACGCCCGATCGCGACTTTGTGATCGATCTGGTCCCCGGCCATCCGAACGTTGCGTTTGCGATCGGCGCAGGCCACGCGTTCAAATTTGCGTCGGTGATCGGGCGCATACTCGGCGAATTGGTGGTAGACGGCAGCACGCCGAGCGATCTCTCGGGATTTTCTTCCGAACGCCCCATCCTGCGTGAGATCAATCCGTCGAAGCAGTACATGGTATAGCGGTGGAACGTCCGAATCACGCGAAACGTTGAGTATGTATATGAAGAAGCTGCTCGTGATCCTCGCTTTGATCGTGCCGGTCGCCGCTCTTGCTGCGGCGCCGGTTCCCTATCTGCCCGTGCCTAGAGGCGCGGCCGTGATACTGAACACAGGATCGACGAACGCGCTCGGCTATCGAATCGTCCTTCAGCGATCGGGCGCAGCCGAGTATGTCCACGGCGACAAACGGGCGACCGCGAACGTGCCTGAGGCGATCACGACGAAGTTCTTCACGGATATGCAAGCCTTGCCTTTGAGATCTTACCCCATGATCCACTGCATGAAGAGCGTATCGTTCGGCACGTCGCTCTACGTGTGGTGGAAGGGGGCGCGCTCGCAAGATCTGACCTGCGGCACGACGATTCTCGCCGGCGATTCATATGCCGTCGCACAGGCGCTCGGGCTTAGCACAGCCGTCGGCGCGCCGATGCATCCGGTCCCCGCGCTGACGAACGAGCCGCGCGTGCCGGCACCTGCACCGTCTTCGAATCCCTGAGCGCATAGGGGTTTTAGCCGACCCGTTCCAATAGCGTGCCTTGTGGGAGTGGTCTGCATCGCCTGCTACCGGCCGAAGCGCGGAAAGAAACGCGCCTTGGAGCAACTGATGCGCGAGCACGTCAAGACGTTGCGCCGCGAAGGTCTCGCGACAAAGCGCACGCCGATCATCATGCGGGCGAAGGACGGCACGGTCCTCGAGGTCTTCGAATGGATATCCCACCGGGCGATCGACAAGGCGCATAGCAATCGCGCAGTGCTTGCGATGTGGCAGCGCTTCAATGCCGCCTGCGATTTCGTCAAGGTCGGCGATGTCGCTGAGAGCCGCGATCAGTGGGCGTCGTTTGCTCCGCTCGAACTATAAATCGCGCCTCGATGATACGCGAGCCTAGAGTACCGGAAGTCGAAAAAGAACCTGGATCATCGATCTGGTTCTTCAGGCCGGACATCGGCCGCGACATCCTGCAGATCGCGATCGTCGCGGTGTTGTACGTCGCCGGGGCCAAACTCGGGTTTTCGTTTGCGTTTCAGACCAAACAAGTAACCGCGCTCTGGCCACCGACCGGGATCGCCGTCGCTGCGTTGTTGCTGCTCGGCCTGCGAGTATGGCCGGGAGTCTTCCTCGGCGCACTGGTCAGCAACGCGATGACGAGCGAGCCGCTCCTCGCAGCGTTCGGCATCGCGATCGGCAACACGCTCGCGCCCGTGATCGGCGTGGCCTTCGTGAACCGCTTCGTAGATTTCGACGCTCGCCTGGAGCGCCTGCGCGACGTTCTCGGACTCGTTATCATCACCGCGCTCTGCGGGATGACGATCTCAGCGAGCAACGGCACGCTCGTTCTCGCGCTCGCGAAGATCATCCCGTGGTCGTCGTTCGGGTCGGTCTGGCTGCTGTGGTGGATCGGCGACGCGATGGGCGTCATGCTTTTCGCGCCGCTCGTCCTCACGTGGGCTTCGGCCCAACGCTGGAGCCGAGCGAGCTGGCGCGACGCGGCGGAGTTCGCCCTATTCAGTATCGCGCTGCTGGCAGCCACGTGGCTGCTCTTCATGAGCGCCACCCCGCTGCAGTACCCGGTCTATCCGCTCATCATCTGGACGGGCTTGCGTTTCAACCAACGCGTGACATCACTGACGGCAGTCGTCATCTCTGCGATCGCGATTTGGGGAACCGTGCACAATCTCGGACCGTTCACGGTCGGAACGCTCGATCACCGGGTTTCGATGCTCGTGACGTTCATGGCCGTCATGGTGGCGACCGGTCTTTCGCTCGGCGCGGTAACGGCGGAGCGACGCGTCGCGAACGCCCACCTCAAAGCTGCGGAGCGCCGATTCCACGTCCTCGCCGAGATCGTACCGCAGATGGTTTGGACGGCCGACCGGACGGGCTGGTTTGACTGGTACAACCAGCGCTACTACGAGCACACGGGCCAGTCGCCGAAAGAGTCGGCTGGTTGGGGCTGGCAGGGCGTCGTGCACCCGCACGACTTGCCGCGCGTGATGAAGGAGTGGCCGCAGTCGATCGCCACGGGCGAGCCTTTTGAAATGGAAGCGCGCATCCGTCATGACGACGGTTCGTATCGCTGGTTTTTGATCCGAGCACAGCCGTCGCGTGACGAGTCCGGCGCAGTCGCCCGATGGTATGGCACGTGCACCGACATCGACGACCAGAAACGCGCCCTGCAACAGACCGTGAAAGCGGCCGAGACGCTGCAGACTGCGCTCCTTCCAGGCCGCCTCCCGATCCGTCCGGACTTGCATTTTGACGCGTTGTATCTCACGGCCGAGCGCGAGTCGCTGGTCGGCGGGGATTGGTACGACGCATTCGAGCTGCCGACAGGCGAGCTCGTCGTGTCCATCGGCGACGTCACGGGTCACGGACTCGCGGCGGCCGTCACGGCGAACCGCATCCGCCAAACGATATTTGCCGCGGCAATCGAACAGCCGAATCCGGCGAACGTCCTCGCGAAGGTCAACCGGATACTGCGCATTCAAGATGAGTCGCTTGCGACGGCGCTTGTCGCTGTGATCGACAAAGATCTCTCCGTCATGCATTACGCCAGCGCGGGGCACCCGCCGCCGATGATCGCGACGTATGCGGGCAGCGCGCAATCGCTTTCGAACGGCGGGTTGCCGTTAGGCGTGGCGACCGATCTGGAGCTTGTCGTGCACACCATAGCGTTGCAGCGCGACGCTCAGCTGCTCTTCTACACCGATGGCGTGACCGAATTCTCGCGCGACATCTCCAAGACCGAGAGCGTGCTGTTGCACACGCTCTCTCGATTGGCGCGCGAGATCTCGCAGGAGCGCCCGGCGATTGTTCTCCAGCGGGCCGTCATGGGCTTCGATCGTCCCACGGACGATGCGGTGCTCATGGTGCTGCAACTCACGCCGCGACCGCTGCCGACGCAATCCGAAAATGGCGACTTGCGCAAGACGTGGACCTTCCATTCGAGCAGCGCGTACTCCGCACACACGTCGCGCCACGAGCTGATGAGCTTCGTGCGCGGCTTTGTGACGTCTGACGAGGAGCTCTACCGCTTCGAGCTTTTGATCGGTGAAATACTGGCCAACACCGTCAAACATGCTCCAGGCCTTGTGACCGTTGAGATCGACTGGGGCCGCTCCGTTCCAGTCATGACGATCCACGACACCGGTCCAGGCCTGGCGAAATTTTCTCCCACCCTGCCCGAAGACTATCTCACGGAGAACGGGCGGGGGTTATTCCTCATCGGCGCTCTCGCGAGAGCGGTCCATCTCGAGACGTCGCCCGATGCGGGAACGACGATGACGATCGAGTTACCGGCAACCAACCACGCGCATAGTTCGGATCACGTCGCGCCGCCATAGCGGCGAGCACGCGACCGGAACGCCGCGGAGTTATCGGAGGACCGGCCATCCGATAAACCGGCCGGTCTCGCCCTCCCGGCAGATCACTCGCCCGGACGTCAACATCGCAACGTCGTACGGCTTACCGGGAACCGGTATCGTACGTTCGATTTCGTAGTCGTCCGTCGTTAGAACCGCGACGTCTGCATTGAACGGACGAGCGACGACGCAGCGCGTTTCGTCTCTTGTGATGAAGAGCTCGCCGACATAGCGTCCGATCCCGTCCAGGCCCGCCTGCAGTTGTCGATATCGAATGTGTTTCCACGTCGTCGTATCGAGCACTGCTAGCGTGTCGTAGTCGATCGCTAGCACCTCGCGCGCGTTTTTTCGAAAGACCGGATGAAGATTTCCGCCGCGATTTCCGAAGCTCACCACCTCAAGGCTTCTGCGCTCGGTGAGATCGTACAGCAGCGTTTCGGACTCCTTGTACTTTAGGATCAGGAGTTGATCTCTTCCAGGAACCTGAACGACGCCTGAGTGGCCGTCTCCAAAATTCGGCCTGTTGTCCGGTATGGGTAAAATCCATTCGACTATGCACTTTCGCGTGTCGAGCACGATCAAAGCATCTGAGAAGGTCGGCGAAATGCCCATCAAGATGTAGTACGCGGTTGGCACGGACGCCCAAAGCGAATGGGTACCGGTAAAGTCAGCTCGGTCGCGCGAGAAGTTCACACAGGCTAACGACTCGTTCGGTTCCGCCGCATCGTGGATCGTGATGCGGAACCTGTCGCTTGCGATGACCTGTAAGACTGAGAAGAGTCCTCGCTCGCCGCTGTGAACCGAAATCCGCAGGGCATCGAGAAATGGAACCTTCTCAACCCATCCCGACTCGATGTCCAACGACCAAATCGAGCAACCATCGGCCCACTTCAACAAACCAACTGCCCGACGCTCGGCGCTGTCTAGAATCATTTTACGCCGGAGCCATGCAGTTCACCGGACGGGTTTTTGCGGATCTTCGACAGACCAGACGACGTCCTGCAAGGGAACCAGACTCACCCGCGTCCAGCCGGTTTGCGGGCGGTCCAAGTCGATGATCGCCGTCGACACCAGTGCCAAGACAAGCGCGTACATCGCAAAAGCCGTGCTTCTCCCGCCTCGCAATCCCGCGTTGAACCCCGCAACGCCAACCGTGAGTGCAGCGATCGCAAATAGGATCGCGAGGATCGCGTCGGGGATGTGAGCTTCCGCGGCCGCGGCCTCAAGAGCGCTCGCGTCCACGACGTCGTTCAACGATTGCAAGAGCAGCGATATCAGCTGCGGACGGGCGTCGGAGCTTGCCGCGCGCGTGCCGATCGCCCACATCGCGCGCTGAAAATCCAGTGACTCTGCCGTGGCGGCGTCCTGTGCTTGTTGATCGGACGCCGCTTCGACGAATTGGATGCGAACTTGCGTGTAGGCACGCAGTTGCGAGTGCAGCGATCGACGGTCGGCCGGATCCAAGACATCCGCGCGCGCGACCGCGGTCGAGATGGCGTTCGCCTCGTTCACGACTGCGTTGCGCCTCGCGTCGAACCGCGAAAGTGCAAGTGAGAACGTAAAAGCGAGCAAGAGACCAAGGATCGGGAACATCGCCGATTGTATGGCCGCAAACGCGTCGGCGTTGCTCGCCCGCCCGCGCAGCCGCTTCCCGAGCAGGTAGCCGATCTCGGATGCGGCGACTGCGGCGATGAACATCGCGATCGCCGCGATGTCACCGAAAGCGTTCTGAAGCAATGCGCCTCCGGCTGTTAGCGAGGCGACCTTGATCAAATCCCCGTCACCGCGCGAACTAACGCGCGCGCGAACGGGGCGCCGATGCCGGTCGTGAGATCGTAGCCCACGCCCGCGTTATAACCGGGGTCGAGCTGGTTCGGATTGCTGATGCCGAACACGGCGTTGTTGCCGTAGTTTATATCATAGACCGTCTGCTGATATTCGGGCAGCGTGTAAAGACGATAGAGCAGGCCGTCGGGATTGCCGAGCCGGTACGGATGCGACGACGGACCCAGGCCGCAACGCGGATTCAAGCGGCACGCTTGAAGCACAAGCGCCCACATCGCGGCCGCGCCCGGAGCGCCGGCGCTCGTGCCGCCGACCGCTCCTAGTGCCACGAGGTTTGGATCGAAGGCGTCGATCACGACAGCGTCGCCGGTTATGAGATCGGCGTTCAGCGCCACGTCGGGAACGCCGCGCACCGATCCCGTGACGTTTGCGACAGGGTTTTGAAAATTCGGCCGCGCGAAGACGGTGGAAAGTCCGCCACCGGTCGCGCCGTTGCTGCCGAGCAGCGCCGTCTGCACGCCCCAAGCCGTGATCGGCCCGGCGAGCCGTCCGTTCGACAAGATCGGAGTGGTGGTGCCGCCGACTGCCACGACATCCGGGTCGCTTGCGGGATAGGCCACGCAGAGAACGTCTTCGGTCATGGGAAGACCGTCTTGCTGACAACCCTCGGCGCCCGTGTCGCCGGATGAGACGAAAGTGGCGATACCTTCGGCCGCCAGCATCGCGAATTCATCCGGCTCGAGCCCGGTGCCATCCGGATGCAGCAGCGGATTGCCCGGAGAGGCGATGTCAAGCTCTCCGCCGCCCGCGCTAAGACTGACGATGTCGGCGGTGTTGTCGGCGATCGCCTGCTGCAGCTCGTCGTCGGTCTCGCCGATGCCAAGCGCGGGGGTCGGCGGGTTGTGATTGCACGCGCCCGGCGAATTGCATTCGTTCGGATTGTACGCGAGATAGAAGAGAACGCTCGCATCGGGAGCGAGTCCCGACGACTGCTCGGTGTCGAGCTGCGCCTCGACGTCTTCAGGATTGCAGACGTTATAGTTCGGCGGATTCGTCTGCTGGCACGGTGCCGTGACCGGCGGAGGCGTCTGCAGACCGGTGCTGCACACGGGGCAGACCGCAGTGACGTTCACTTGTCTGACCGTGCCCGCCCCGATCACTTTGTAGAGACCGCGATACGCGGGCACATCGGCGCTTGAGATGGGCCCGGTTCCGATGACCCCGATCGTGATGCCGCGGCCGGTGATGCCGGTATCGTACGCGCCGGTGTAGTCGAAGGCGGTCGCGATCTGCCACGGTGAGTAGCCGAGCAAGAGATTGTTGCCGAGACCTCCCTGGGCGTGCACCGGCGGCGAGACGATCATCATGTGCGAGTGAAAAGAATGGAGCGTGACGAGCCGGCCGATGCCGGCGATGCGCACGGATGAAGCGACCGACGGCGGCACGACCGGCGCGTAGAATAGATGGTTTCCGTTTTCGCACACGCCGAACGTCGTGTGCAGCGCGCCTTCGATGCGATGCTGATCGCCCCAGACTCGCAGGCTGCCACGTTGCGGCCACGCTTGGACAGCCAACCCTGCGCTTGCGAAGTAGTTCAGCGCGTTGCCGTACTCCGTCGAGTCGGCGCCATAAAGCGCACCGATCTGCTGGGGCGTCAGGAAATGTCTATATGCGGGTGACGACGGGTCACTGACGGATCGCGCGTATGCGAGCAGGCCCGACTCGTCGCGCAGCGGCACGACCACATCCATGCCGAGCGTGCCGAGATTTGCCTGGCCGAAGCAACGGGCGCCCGCGAGCGCACCCGCATCGTATTGGATGCCGGCTGTCTGCGCCGCCGGTCGTCGCCCAACCGGCAATGTGACGACGTGTCCTGACGCCGATGGGTGTATGAAGCCGAACGACAAGTAAAGCGCCAGCACGATGCTCACGCCGGTTCCGGTTCTTCGAAGACTTCGCTAGAACCTTATCGCTCGCTCGGCGTACGCGTTCTCCGCGAAGGCATCATGGACACTGCAGCATCTGCATCGTCGTGAGCGCGTTGAAATTCCCCGCCGAATCGAAGGCGCCGCCGGCTGCCCAGAAATCGTGCGTTCCCGGGATGAGGCTCGCCGAATTGAAGAAGCTGCCGTACGTTCCGGCTGCGACCGGAAGCGACTGCACCCACTTCGTGCCGTTCCACAGGGCCGCGTACGGGATCTGAAACTGTTGGCCGGTCACCGGATTGACGAGACCGACGGCTAATGCGCCTTCAGATGTCGATGCGACCACCGCTTCGAACGCGGTGGTGAGTGAGCCGTCGTTGGGCGAGCTCTGCACCGCCCACTTCGTGCTGTTCCAGCCCTCGGAGAGAGTGTTCGGACCGTTCTCGGAAGTATTGCGATGCGTGCCGACCGCAAAAACGCCGTTTGTGGCGAAGCCGCCCATGCCGTTGATGAAATTGTTGCTCGAGCCGACGTCTTTCATCGGCACGATCGTCCACTTCACGCCGTTCCAATGCATCGAGAGGTTCTGCTTAATGCCGGAGCTCAGCGTGTAGTATCCGCCGGCCCAGACGTCGGACGTGCCGACGGCAAACGTCGTCTGGAGGATCTGATTGAATCCGTTGACGTTGGGCGTGGTGACGACGGACCACTTCGTGCCGTTCCAGTGCTCGGCGAACGTCTGATAGCCGACCGATGTCGGGATCTGCAGACCGACCGCCCAGATGTCGGTAGGCGATACCGCATCGACGGAATTCATGTATCCGCCGTTCGGCGCCGGCGCGGGCGGCATGTTCACCACGGTCCACTTGTTGCCGTTCCAATGCTCGGAGATGGGTTCGAACAGGTTGGACGCCGTCTGATAGTATCCGACAGCCCACGCGTTGTTGTTCGCGAGCGCCTTGACGCCGAAGAACACTGTCTGGTTGGCGCTTGGGTTCTGCGTCGGAACAACTTTCCAGACGCTGCCGTTCCATCGCTCTGCAAGCGCTCCAGTCTCGGTTGAACTGATCGAATAGTATCCAACCGCCCACGCATTGGTTTTGGACGTGGCCGAAACCGCGCCGAAGATGTTGAAGTTCGCACCCGGGTTCACGGTGGGGACGACCGACCACGTGCACGCGGCTTGCGCGGCGCTGGACTGGCCCGCCAACAAAGCGATCGCGGCGCCGGTCGCCGCGATCCGTGCGCATGCACCGCGCAGTGATGACATGTCGACTCCTTAAAACGAAGTTATGGCCTGCTGAAAAGCGCAGGTCTTGCCGTATTTTAGCCAGGCGCGCGCCCCCGCCGAAAGGGCCTTTTGTCCTTGAGGACGCTGCCCGACGCTTGCCCTGCGTAGTAGGGCGAGCAACGCTCGCCCGCAACGATTGCCGAGTGGGCCGACTGACGTCGGCCCCTTCAGCGAATTCAAAGGGCCGACTGACGTCGGCCCCTTCGGTGGATTTAAAGGGCCGACTGACAGTCGGCCCCTTCAGCCGATTTTTAGAACGCGCCGATTCCGTTTGGTGTGCCTAAGCCGGTGGGTCCGTCGAAGCCCACGCCTGCTATACAGATGAACGTATTGCCAGGACACGGACCGTTCGAGCCGCTCGTCACATCGGTCAAGTTGCCCGCCACGTGACTGTACGGATACGAGCCGTACGTCAGCGCTGCGCCATTGCCGGCGAGCGCATAGACCGCACCGATGATCGGCGCCGATGCGCTCGTTCCGCCGAAGACGCACCACGTCGAGCAGCCTTGACCTCCGCCGAACGTGTCGTAGACCGCGACGCCGGTATTCGGATCGGCGACCGCGGACACATCATTGTCGATTCTCGTGCTGCACACGCTCGTATAGGCTGATCCGAGCGCAGTCTGCCACACTGGCTGCGCGATGTACGCACTGCAAATACTGCCCGTGCCATCCACTCCGGCCGGGCCGGACCAGGCTGTCTGCGTCCACGTACCTCCGCCACCTTGGTTCAGCGATGTGCCGCCAACTGACGTCACATACTGTGACCCAGACGGATAGCCCGATTGAGACGGCGAGTATCCAAAATCTCCGGCCGCGAACGTGATCATGATGCCGGGATGATTGAAGTTCACTTCGTCGCTTGCTTCGGTTGGATATTCACCGCCGCCCCAGCTGTTTGAGATAACGGTCGCGCCACATGAGGTCGCCGCTGTATCCTCGGCACCGTATAGGTTGTTGAAGCCGGGATCCACCGTTTCCATGAGCACGATTTCGCAGTTGGGGCACACGGCCGAAACCATGTCGAGATCGAGCGACTCTTCGGCTTCCCAGTTACCGGTTGAATCCGTTGTGGGGAGCGGTGACGTGGCGCCGAACTGGTTGACCTTCACAAAACATCCATTGGCTGTCGTGCACGCGGAGAGCCCGAACGTGTTGCGATAGACGGCGAGGTCTGCCTCCGCGCCCGGATCATCATACGCATCGACGATGACGACGGTCTGATTGCCGCCGTCGGCGCTCGATGCGCTCGCGAGACCATAGGCCGCTTGAAGATTGGCCGGACTATATCCTGACGGAACGATGCTCGGCGTGCGCCCGATGTCCGTTCGGATCCACGACATGCAGCGCATATATCCCGGACCTGCGCTCGGACACACCGGCCGTGCTGGGCCGGGTCCGATCCGCCGTGAGATGACCGCGGGATGCTGCGGCCGTAGGCGCGCTTGCCAGCTGACGTGGAGGCCGCTATGCCGTGCGATCAACGAGCACGAGACGGGAGATTGCGTTGGGCTCGGCGATGGATTCGGCGGCGGATTCATCGTGGTTCCGCCTCCTCCCCCACCTCCGCCGCATGCAGTGATGACGGCGGCGATCGAGACGACGAATATAAGCGACAGAGCGGCATGAATATGCCGCCCGAATGGGTGTGCCGTTTCTATTTTCATTTTACGCTCCGACGCGATGGCCAAATCTTGTACTGATTATATCGGACGAACGAGCGTCAAGGCCTCATTTCGTCGCGGCATCAGTTTCGGGACGCCTCTAGGGAGCGGCCGCCCGCGTGATAAGTCACGGAAGCCGCGAGCGGCGTGCAGCCGCATGCGGGTTCGAAGCCAGGCGGCGCCGCCCCGGACGAGCGCAGCCGCCCGCTGCATCTTCACGATGGCGAAGAGCGACTCGGTCTTCAACCCTTGCGTCTCATCGAGCGTTGTGTATTGAACCGGAATGCCCGAAAAAAAAGCAAGACCGTTCTGACCCGTGTAGTCATAGTACGATGTGACGACGTCGTGGCTCACGACGCAGGCGACGCCGCGGCCCTGTACGACGTACGTGTCGACGGTGGCCGCATCGACGGTGCCGAAGATCGCGTCGACGAGCGAACGCGTCTCAGCGATGTGCATGCCGGAGGTGCCGATGGATTTCGGTACGCCGCATGCAGCTGGTATCGTCGTGGGACCGGTATCGGATGACGAATCGGAGCTAAGTCCGCCCGCGGGCTGCCAATCGGGAACGGTGAACACGACCGGCGACGGCATGGGCGATGCTTGCGGTTCGGTGACGGTGATCGTCAAGGTTCCGCCCGACGGGGCCGTGTACGCATAGTCGGTTTCGAGCGAAGTGCCTTGGAGCACTTTGTACGTGCCTGACGCATCGCTATTCTCAACCGCGGTTGCAGTCGTGCCGTCTGGAAATGAGTCGGCTTCCGTATACGATCCATCAGCGTTGGTCGTGCGCGTGATCGTCTGGCCGTCGGGATCGGTCTCGGTCGAGATTTGCGCCGCGGAATTCACCCACTGCGCGCCCGCGACTTCCGGGAGGATGTCGATCTGCCCATTGCCGGCGCCGAGCTGAACATCGAGGCTCACGAAATTGCTGTCGATTGAGGAAAAGCCTACGTCATTCAACGGACCGCTGCCGCTCGGCGGGAACGAGAGATAATCATCAGTCAAGGTGACGATCGTCTGCAGCCCGGTGTCGGTCTCATGGTAGTTGAAATCGGTCAACCCGGTCTGGCCGTGAAACGTGCTTCCGGTTTTCACCGTTGCCACGTCGTCCACCGACCAGTTCGCCGTGCTGGTGGGTTCGGGCGACGGCGCATTCGATGGGCCTGGCTGCACCGGGCGCCAGAACGTCTGCGTGAGCGTGCCGCCGTAATGGAAGACATCGCCGTTGCCTGCTGGGCGCGATGAACCGCCGGGCGATGGCTGCGGCTGCGGACCGATTGACGCGGATCCGCCGCCGCCGCCGCACGAGGCGACGCCGACCGCCATGGCCGCCGCGAAGACGGCTAGCGGTCGGAGGTTCATCTTAGAACGTGGTGCCGCTGGAGAAGTGGAAGCCTTCGATCCGGCAGGCCGGCACGACGTGGTTCTCCGAGCGCACGAGATCGTTCGCGAGTTCGCAGCGGCCGAGCGCGCCGACGATGGACTCGTTGAAACGCATGTTGCGCAGGCCGCGAGTGATGCGGCCGTCTTCGATGAGGAAGAACCCGTCGCGCGTCATGCCGGTGATGATCGTCTGCAGTTTATCGACCAGCCGGATATACCACGTGCGCGAGACCAGCAGACCGCGTTTTGTCTCGGCGATGAGCTGTGCCGCGCTTTTTTGACCCGGAGAGACGACGACGTTGAGCGGGAGCGGTCCGTAGGTGTTCGGCGCTGGCAGCGCGTGGCCGGTGTTCGCGTGCTTCAGTTTGGCCGCGTAGTAGGAATCGTAGACGACGTCGCGCGCGACGCCTTGTTCCACGAGCGTCACCGGTTTGCGTGAGACGCCTTCGAAATCGAACGGCATGCCGTCGCCGAGCGGGTGCGCGAAATCGTCCGCGATCGTGACGTTGGCGCCCATCACGCGTTCGCCGATGTGGCCGGACATGAAGGATGCGCCTTCCGCGAACGGCATCGCGCCGAAACCGGTCCAGGAAAGGTAGCCGAGGAATTCGCGCAGCGCCGGCGGCTCTAAGATGACGGTATATTCTCCCGGATCGACGGAACCGGGCGTGCGGCCGGCTACGGCTTTCTGCGCGGCGGTCGAAGCGAGCGCGCTCGCGTCCAAATCCCCAAACTGGCGAGCGTGACCTTCGGCATAGCCGCTAGAGTCGGCGCTCATCGCCTTGATGTTGATCGCCGAGTCCGTCGAACGGAAGAATTGACGGATGCCCTTGGAATTTGCTATCGCGACGCTGCCGGCGCTCGTGGAGACGTACCCTGCGGCGTCGAGATCGTTCTTTTTCATCACGCTGACGATCTTTGCGACGGCGCCGGCGCGCTCTGCGGCCGTCGTGGCCGCCGTCGCTTCATCGTATGCAAATTCCATCGCCGACGTCGCCGGACCCGACGTCGGCAGTCCGGGAAAGTCTTGATCGGCGGGCGAGAGCCGCGCGATCTCACATGCTCGATCGACGAGAGTGCGGATGCCGGCGCCGTCGAGGTCGTTGGAAGTCGCGACGCCGATGCGTTTGCCGACGACCGCGCGCACGCTGAGCGTACGGTTGCGCTCGACGAGGTTCTCGTGGATCGTGTTTCCCATGATCCGCGAAAGCGCGTAGTCTTGCGCCATAACGATCGCTTCGGTCTCATCGGCGGTGGAATCGCGCAGCGCTGCGTCGAGCACCGCGTCTGCGGCCGCGCGCTCGGCGGCAAGATCAGTGCGCATAGCCGACGACTCCGACTTCGACATCGCGAAAGCGTGTAGGCGCTGCGCCCTGCGATGAGCGCGCGGTCTGCATGGGCTCGCCCTTGCCGCAATTCGGCGTGCCCCACGCCGTCCATGAATTTCGGTCGCCGATGGCGTCGCACGAACCCCAGAACTTGGGCGTCATGCCGGCATACGTCGGATTTTTTAACATCTTGCCTTTCTTGCCGTTCTTGATCTCATAACCGAGCTGACAGCCGAATTGGAAGTTGAGCCGCTTGTCGTCGATCGACCACGAGCGATTGCTCTCCATGTAGACGCCGTTGCGGATGCCGTCAAAAAGTTCGGCGCTCGGTGTCGTGCCCGGTTGCAAATTGACGTTGCCGATCCGGATCATGGGCAGCCGGCCCCAATATTCGGCGCGTACGCAGCCGCAGAGTTTGACGCCCGCATCCATGGCGGTGTCGCGCCCGGCCATGTAGCCGACCAAAATGCCCTCGCGGATAAGATCGATCGACGAAGCCGGCGTTCCCTCATCGTCGTAGCCGTGCGTGGCGAACGCGAGCGGACATGTCATGTCGCACGCGACGTTCACGATCGGGCTGCCGTAGCGGAAGCTGCCGAGTTTATCGAGCGTGGCGAACGAAGTTCCCGAGAAATTCGCTTCCCAGCCGAGCACACGATCGAGCTCGAGCGCGTGGCCGATCGATTCGTGGATCTGCAGCGAGACCTGATCGCCGGAAAGCACGACGTCCATCGTTCCGCTCGGACACTGATCGGCTGTGAGCAGGGCTACCGCTTCTTCGCCGATGCGCCGCGCGTTGCCCGGCAAGTCGGCTTTTTGGATGATCTCGTAGCCGCCGGTCTGATAGAGCCCGCACGTGCCGGGAAAGAGCCGGTCCTGCACGTCGTTCTCACCGACGGCAAGCGCTTCGCACGCGCTGCCGCATTGCAGCAGCTCTTGAGCGATGCGGCTGCCGTCCGTGTTCGCAAATTCTTTAGTCGTGCGCCAGATATCCATCCACGCCCGACCGACCGTGACGCCGCGCGCACCGCGAATATCCGCTTCGACATCCATCAGATACTTGACGCGCTCGCCCGTCGGAATCGTGGCTGGGTCGACCTCAAACGGCGTGCGGTAAACGCCCGTGTGTTTGACGGCTGGCAGCAGTTCGATCCCGTGCGATTTCACCGTCGCGCTCGCGCGCGCGACTTCGACCGCGAGCGCGGCGATGCGGTCGATCTCTTTTCGTTCGGCGTTCGCGCTGGAGGCGAATCCCCATGCCCCGTCCACGATCGCGCGCACCGAGAAACCGGCGCTTTCGGAATCGCTGAAACCGTTGACGACGCCGTTGCGCACTTCGATGTGTTCGTCTCTGACCACGCCGAACCTGACGTCGGCGTATGACGCGCCGCGGGCGACGGCGGTATCCAGCGCCGCTTGAGCTTCAGCGTCGAATCGCACTCTTCACTCCTTCAATCTCGTGTGTCGATGTCGTCAATTATGCGCCTTCCGGAGGGCGACCTTGCTTTTGTCCGCGAATCCGATTGAGATGACTGAACGGACCTCGAGATGTGCCGTCGGGCTCTCCGAACTTGCATCGGAGCGCGGACTTTCAGCCGAAGCCTTGGCGAAGACGGCGAACCTCGACGCTCCCATCGTCGATGCGTATCTGCACGGCACGGGCGAGCCCCCCGGCTTGGGGGAGCTCGCGCGACTGTGCGTGGCGTTTGGGCTGGATCCGCTTGATTTCTTGCATCGTTGCGGCTATTTCACCGATGTCGACTACGCGATGGGGTTGGACCCGCTCTTCTTCCTCAACGAGGGCGGCGTGCGCTCGATGATGCGTATCACGCTTCGAGAGCGCTTTAACAATCCGAAACCGATTGAGGGCGAGCATGTGATCCGTCGCAATTCGGTCATCCGCGCGCTGCAGGATGATCGATTGCTCGACGACGTGGCACGCGTCGAACTGCAAATGCGCTACCTTCTGCTGGCCGCGAAAAACGCCGGCTGGGTTGAAGACATGTAGGGCGGACCTTCATGGTCCGCCGGGCACGACGTACGCTAAAACTGCGCTGCGATTGCCTTCGCCGCAGCGCAAACCGAAGCGGCGATCGAGTCCAGTGCCGCCTCATCGATGTGCCGCGCGAAACCCGCTACCCAGACGACGCCTATGGGCTCGCGATCTGCGCCCACGATCGCAGCCGCCGCCGCACGCATACCGTCCACATATTCATCCACGTCGATCGCATACCCGCGATGAGCGGCGCGATCGACGGCTTTGAGGTAGCGTGCGCGATCCACGATCGTGCGCCGCGTAAAACGCGGCAGATCGCGGGAGGTCACGTATGCTTCGCGCTTGAGCGGTGTCCACGCCGACAAGAGCGCCTTCCCAACGGCACCGGCGAGGAGCGGAATCGACGAGCCGATCGGCGCCGAAATCGACATTGCGGGCCGGCCGTGCACGCAATCCACGATCGTCACCGTATCGGATCGCGGCATACCCAAAAATGCGGTCTGTCCGGTCTTGTCCGCCAGCGCCTCGAGGCTGACGCGCGCGACCGCGCGTAAATCGATGCTGCCGCTCGAGCGCGTGGCGAGGACGTGGAGGCCGCGCCCAATCCTAAAGCGGCGGCTATCGCCGACGGCATCGATCATGCCGAGCGCTTCAAGGGTGCCCGTCAAGCCGTGAACGGTGCTCTTGCCCATTCCCAGACGGCGCGACAACTCGGAAATGCCGAGCGGTTCGCCCGAACCAGCGAGGCAGTCAAGCAGGCGAAATGCTTTTTCGACGGCCGGCACAATACGGGGTTCGGAAACCGCGCCGTTCGATGGGAGCGTCGAGCCGTTCTGCCGGTTGAACATTTCGCTCGGTTGGCCAGCAGAGCAAGCTGCGCCTTCTAGAGAAAGAAACGACGTATGGAGACCCTGTATGTCCTGGGTGCCTTGATTTCTTGCGCTGGCGCTCTGTACTTTTCTATTGTTCTTGTGCGAAACTTGGCCCACCGACGTCCGATCTTACTCGAGAGCCTGTGGGCGCCGATGTTGTGGGGTTCTCTCTTAATCAATATCTCCGAACTGCACGGGAAGCTCTCGCCGCCGGCTGGTGATCGGTACATGCTGGGCGGTATGCTTTTGAACGCTGTCGGCGTCGGCTGGTTTATAACCGACTACATCGTCGGCTGCCGGAAAAAAACAAAAACGTTGGAGAGCCAGCTGTAGAGCAATCAGGGCCGGCTGACGCCGGCCCCTTCAAAATAAATGCGTGACACAATGATCGGCGTGATCAGCAAGAACGCGATCGCCGCGCTTTCCACCACGAAACCGGACGGCCCGTTGCCAAGCGCACCCATGTCGAACGCGTAATGCACCGCAGTCAAAGCCCCAAGCCACCATGCATACGCGCCCCAGCGTCTGCCGCACGCAATCGCCGGCATCAGCCAGGCGATATACCATGTGTTGACTGACGGAGCTGACCAGATGAACGCCGCGACCGGGCGCCAGAAAGACGGCAGCCAGCGACCGCGCACCGCGCTGATTCCCGCCGCGATCGCCAACCACAAGACGACGGCGCCAAGCGTCAGCTGCAGCAAGCGGCCCCACAAAATAGCGCCCTGACCGTGTGAGAACAGCGGCGCGAGGATGATGGACGTCGGCGAAAAGCCGAGCGCCGATGCCGGTCCTTGCAACGATGTGAACATCGCGGGCCCAGCCCAAAACGGCGCGAAGCTCAAGGCCGGGATCGCCAGCGCGACAACGATGCACGCGACGCCGGTGACGAAACCGCCGGACCGAAATGCGCGCCCCGCAAGCGCGGGCAGCACGACGAGCGGAACGTATTTTATGCCGATGGCAATGCCGAGCAGCACTCCGGCGATCATCGGGTAGGCCTCCCCCAACGCAAAGGCCCACACGACCGCGGCGAGCATCACGAAATCGTTGTGGCCCCCGACGGCCGACTCCCAGAGCACGAGCGGATGAAACGCGAACAGCGCGACGCCATAGGTCCGCGCAGCGCGATCCGCATCGCTTCGTAAGCGCAAGAGCCCCATCGAACACGCGCATGCACTCAGTACGGCGATGACACGCTGCGTCCAGACCTGCGTCCACAGATCGGCATGCGATTCGGCGCGACCGACGATGCTCGCGCCCACGGTCCACAGCGGACCATAATCGTCGCGCAATGGCGGATCGCCGAAGAAGTTCAGAATCGGCGCCAGCACGGCGTCGTGGAGCACGCGCATCGGCGCCGCCAGGGTGTACGGGTTGAGCCCGAAGACGCCGTGCGCGCGGCCGAACAGCACGTACGCATACGCATCGCTCGAAAATGTGACGGGAAAAAATGACAGCGCCAGCCCGACGATCAGTTGCGCACAGACGAGCGCCCACGCAGGCAAGCCAGGCGCGTCACGCAGCGCGCTTGCCAAACGCCAGCCGGCGAAACCGAGAGCGCAGAAGACCACGAGAAACCCGAAGAACAGCGGCAACGCGCCATCGGCGCCGTTGATGACGGACAGCGGCAGCGCCCGACCCGCGGGGAACGAAAATGGGCCGGGCGTCAGCGACGCCGCGTGCGTCGATCGCGCGAGCGAGCGACACAGCGCGGATCCGGCGAAACTGATGAAGACCAGCGCCGCAGTCCAGACGACGACGCGAGCGCGCGGCCTCATCGGGCGGCGATCAAACCGCCGCGAGCGCCTGCTCGATATCCGCGATGATGTCCGATTCGGCCTCGATGCCGACCGAGAAGCGGAGCAGGTTGTCCGTGACGCCGCGCGCGTCGCGGATCTCCTTGGGGATGCTTCCGTGCGTCATCGAGACGGGATGACATAAGAGCGATTCGACGCCGCCGAGACTCTCCGCGAGCGAGAACACGCGCACCGCGGATGCAAAGGCGCGAGCACGCTCCGGACCGCCTTTCAGCACGCACGATACCATGCCGCCGAAGCCGCGCATCTGGCGCTTCGCAAGTTCGTGCTGCGGATGCGACGGCAAGCCCGGGTAGTACACGCGCTCGACCGCCGGGTGATCGTCCAGATACGCCGCAACGGCGCGCGCGTGCCGTTCGTGTTCGCGCATGCGAATGGCGAGCGTCTTCACGCCGCGCAACGTCAGAAAGCAATCGAACGGTCCGGGAATGCCGCCGACCGCGTTCTGATGGAACTTCACGATATCGTGCAGCGTCTTGTCGTTTGTTCCGACGAACCCGCCGACCGCGTCGGAGTGGCCGCCGATGTACTTCGTGGTGGAATGAACGACGAAATCCGCGCCGAGATCGAGCGGGTTCTGCAAGAACGGCGTGGCAAACGTATTGTCGACGGCCACGCGAACGCCGCGCTCCCTGCACGCTGAACTGATCGCGCGCAGATCGCAGAGTTTCAGCAACGGATTCGTCGGTGTCTCGAGCCAGACAAGTTTCGTCGCCGCGGACATCGCAGCGACGACGTTCTCGACAGACGACGCGTCGACGTAGTCGAATCGCACGCCGTAGCGTTTGAAGACCTTGTCGAAGAGCCGGAACGTGCCGCCGTACAGGTCGTCGCCTACCACCACGTGATCGCCCGCCGAGAGCAGATTGCAGACCGCCGACGTCGCCGCCATACCCGATGCGAAGCACGATCCATGTTCCGCGTTTTCGAGCGACGCAAGACAGCGCTCGAGCGCGACGCGCGTGGGATTGACCGTGCGCGAATAATCGTAACCTTTATGCACGCCCGGCGCGGATTGCGTGTACGTGGAAGTCTGGAAGATCGGAACGATCGTGGCGCCGGTGATCGGCTCCGCCTCTTGTCCGACGTGAATGGCCTTGGTCGCGAATTCCATGCGTCCGAACTTCCTCTTACGTGGCGGACAAGTAGTTGATGATGTCCATCTTCGTGATCACCCCGATCGGCGTCCCCAATCGTGCGACGAGCACGGCGGCGTGGCCCAGCGATAACTGCTTGTACGCGTGCTCGACCGGCTCGCGATCGTCGAGCACGGCGAACGGGCGGCCCATCACGTCGCGCACTTCGCTGTGCACCACGTCGGCTTTATCGTAGACCATCTGCATGACCGACACTTCGTTCACCGAGCCGACGATCTCAGGTCCTTCGACAACGGGAATCTGGGAGATCTGATACTCGCGCATGAGTTCGACCGCGCGCTTGACGGAATCGGTGGGAGAAAGCGTGATCAGCTGCGGGATCTTGCCTTTGGCGTGCAGCACCATGCCGACCGTCGCGGCGCGGCCTTCTTCGCCGATGAAACCATTCGCGCGCATCCATTCGTCGTTGAAGATCTTGGACATGTAGCCGCGCCCGCTGTCCGGCAGAAGCACGACCATGACCGCATCCGGCGGCAACTCGCGCGCCACGCGCTGTGCCGCGACGGCGGCCGTGCCCGACGAACCGCCGACGAGCAATCCCTCTTCGCGACAGATGCGGCGCGCCATCAAGAACGAGTCCTTATCGGAGACGCGCTCCATGCGGTCGATGGCTTTGAGATCGACCGTCGCCGGCAGAAAATCTTCGCCGATGCCTTCCACCTTGTATGACTTC
>DATGJI010000003.1 GCA_035295225.1 Candidatus Eremiobacteraceae bacterium
TACCGCACGATACGACGATCGCGATGCTGCCTTCTTGCATGCCGTCGATCAGGCGATACCCGACGTGCGTCGAGAGTCGCGGCCCGATCGCCGTTCCGAGAACCGCGCCGCCGATTATGCCGATCACGAAGAAGAACAACACGTCGGCGACGACCGAGAATTCGGGCGCCACGTGTGCGATCTGGCCGATAGGCGACAGCCCAAGTGCGATGCCCGCGATGATCCCGACGAAAGCACCCCAGAGCGCGCCGCGATCCGCGCGCGCGCGCTGCGCGACCGGGCCTTCAAGTCCCGGCGCACCGGCAAGCGGATCATCGGGTTTGCGATCGGCGCTGATCGCTAGACGCGCGGCGAGCGAACGCGCGCGCGCATCATCCTGAGCGCAGAGACTCAGACAGGTAGGGTCGATGCCCGTTGCGGTCAGCGCCGCAACGATGCGCTCGGCGGCGGACTCATCCGTCGCGAGACCGGCAACCGTCGCACGCCCCAACGGCAGGTCCATCTGTTACCGCACCTAACCTCTATAGTACGAGCCGCGATCGTTGCCAACCGGTCCGGACCGCACATCATGAACGATCGCCCCGGCGTGCTCGTCGGAAAGTCCGTCACGATTCGCGCGGGCGGACCCGAACCCGAGTACTTCACGGCCGTGCATCGCCGATTCGCCGGAAAGACGGGCCGCGTCCATGCCGTGGTTCCAGCCGAACCGCGCGAGAACCCGCTCATCAAAGTCGGCTTCGACGACGGCTCTAAGATCGCGTTCTTCCGCCTCTCGGACCTCATCGTCGACCGCGAAGCCGAATCGGCCGCTCCGGTGAAACACGGAAAGCGCGGCAGTCATCTACCCGGCGGTTCGTGACCGCCGAAATCAAATCGTATCCGGTCGCAAGCGCGCAGGCATTTTGCGCATCGCGCGAGAGTGCTGATGCTCGAAGACTTTATGGCGCACCGTTCGTCACCGCTCCATCGATCCACGCGCTTGCCGCGACGGATGTCGGAACAGCCGACGCCGGCCGGCCTGCGGAGTCGATCGTCGGAGCACTTGTATATACACTTTGCGGCGGGGTCGCAGAAATCGAATCAATCGCGATCGATGCTGCTCATCCTGATGCCGGCGACGCGCTCGTCCGGCGCTTCGAGGAAGCGGCGTCATACAACAATTGTCACAAGCTCGTGGCTCGGGTCAAGCAGGCCGGCGCGGAGCAGACGCTGCTCGAACGTCTTCGTTTTCGGGTGACAGCCGTTCTCGAGCGCCACTTCTTCCAAGCGCATTTCGTGGACATGGTGAAATGGATCGCATGATCGCTACGCTCTGAAGGGGCCGACACGATCTGAAGGGGCCGACGCTAGTCGGCCCGGCTTACGAATGCGAGGGCCGACGCTAGTCGGCCCGGCTTACGAATGCGAGGGCCGACGAGCGTCGGCCCCTTCATTATACGAACGATTATACGAACGATGCGCTAAGGCGGTGTGAAGCCACGCAAGCCCGTCGACGATGCGCGGTCCGTTGCGTTCCATGATGTCGTCGGACGGCGGCCGGAGCACTGCGCCGTCGCGCACCGCTCGTAACGCTCGCCACGGCATCTGCGCTTGGACATCTTTGTCGAACGGCGTGTCGGCCGCCACGACGATGATGTCGGGATCGGCGCGCACGATCGCCTCGGCGTTGAGATCCGGATACGGCTCGCCGCTCGAAGCCGCGACGTTCTCTCCTCCTGCCGCCTCGATCATATCGCCCAAGAACGAATGCCGGCCGGCCGCAAACCCCGGCAGCCCAAGAAGATAGAGCACGCGCGGCCGCCGCTTTGCGCGTGCTGCGTCTGCGATCGCCGCTATCCTCCGGTCGAGGGACCTTGCGAGCGCAGCCGCTTGCGTCGTCCGGCTGCACGCGCGCCCTACGCCTTCTATATCCGCGTTGAGATCGCCGAGATCACGGTTCGGCAGATACAAGACTGGAATTCCGAGTTGCCGTGCGATCGGCGACCCTTCCAGCTCCTGGTCGTGCAACGCGACGACGGTGGTGGGCTTCAGCGCCGCGACAAGCTCGAGATTCGCCGTTCGCGTGTCCGCCACGTGCGGCAAGGTGCGCGATGCGGCGGGGTAGTCGTCGAACACGGTGTCGGCCACGAGGCGGTTCCCGCAGCCGATCGCAAACGCGATCTCCGTGAGGGAGGGAGCAAGCGAGATGATGCGCGGACCGGTGCTTGGGGACACACGTGTCTTGGTATGCGGAGCACACGACGCGAGCACCGTGCACAGCGAGCACATGGCAAGACAGAGCGCCAGTGCCCGCATTACGGTTGCGCCGCCGTCAGACGGACACTGAACGTCGTGCCCAGCACCGGATATCCGTAGGTATCCTGCACTCGCTCGCCCGTGAGATTATCGGCGCGAAGCGTAAGGCCGAGGCCCCGACCGATCGGCCGTTCGATGAATGCGCCGACGCTCGCGTATCCAGGAAGCACGATCGTGTTGGTCTCGTTCGCATAGCGGCGGCCGGTGAACGAAATGTTCAGTCCTGTCGAACCCGATCGCAGATCTCGTTCGATGTCGGCAGAACCGGTCGCGGTCGGCCGATACAAGAGCCTGATGTTGGGCGCACCGCCGAGATCCGCCGCGCGCGGATAATCCGTGTATCCAAATCGGACGTGCCAATCATCGGCAGCCTGCAGTGCGACGGCGCCGTTCAAACCGCGCACGCTTGCCCGGCTGACGTTTATCGGCAGAAACGTGATCGGGTCGAAGACGATAAGGTTGTTCGTGTCCGCGCCGAACCACGTGAGGCTATAGCTGCCGCCGTCATTCGAAGCGCTTAACCCAGCGTCGAACGTCGCCGCGTACTCGGGCTGGAGCGCGGGGTTTCCCGCAAACGGGAAGTATCGGTCATCCAGATCCGGCGTGCGAAACGCCCGAGCGTAGTTCGCGCGCAGGGTCAGCGCGCCGGAAAGTTTCTCCAAGATTCCCACCGACGGCACGCCCGTATGCTTCGTCCCTTGCGGCCGTTCTTCGCGCAGTCCGACGCTTGCCGAGAACGGCGAATTCGCCGCGTGCATATCATCGGCCGCGAAGATGGCTGTCGTGGAGTCCGACGCGGGCACGGACGGCTGCCCGACGCCGGAACCGAAATACGCGCGATCGCCGTGCGAGTCATATCCGAACGTCACGATCTGACTTGCACTCGCCTGCATCGAATCGGATAACGCAAATCCTCGCGATACCGCATCGTCGAGCGCGTCATACGGGAACGGCAGATCCGGATCGCCGATGTGTTGGCGCCGTCCGTCGGCGAAAAGCTGCAGCGTCCAGGCGCTGCGGCCCGCGGGCGCCTCAAGCGTGAGGTCGCTGCGCTCGTAGATCCGCTGCTGCCGCGCAAGCGGTGTGGACTGGAACGATAGATCGCCGGGAATGCCGATCGATTGCGCGTCGTCGCTCAGATGCAGCCTGGTCGATACGCTTCCGGCATCGTGCGTCAACGCAACCGATTCGTCTTGCAGATCGGCGTCGGAATTCGATCGCGTTCCAGCCGGCAGCGACCCGAAGGCGGGATAGTCGAATTCGTCGCGCGCGTGCGTGCTGCGCGCGTCAAACGCGTAGGCGATCGACCGCGCATCGCCGCCCGACGCGTCGATGCCCTGATCAACTCTGCCTTCGAATCCCGCTTGTCCGAAGGCGCTTGCCGCCGGCGAAGAAGGGCGCTGCGTGATGATGTTGATGACGCCGCCGATCGCGCTCGAACCGTAAAGCGTCGAGGCGCCGCCTTCGACGATCTCGATGCGGCTGATTCCAGCCACGGGCAGCGACGAGAAATCCACTTGGCCCGTATCGGGATCGTTGATCGGGCGGCCATCCACGAGCACGAGCGTCTGGGTCGACGAAGCGCCGCGTAGAAATACCGACTGCAGCGAGCCGGCGGTCCCCGCGTCTTTGACGGTGATGCCAGGGACAAAGCGCAGCGCATCGGCGACGGAACTCACGCCGAGCCTGTCGAGGTCCTTCGCGTCGAGCACCCACGTCTCGCGCGACGTCGCACCGATCGTCCCCGGATGCCGCTGCGCCGTGACGACAACGGTATCGAGCGGCTTCGACCGCGGCGATGCGCTCGGTGACGGCGACGGCGCCGGCGACGCGCTCGCTTGCGCGGCGCAGAACCAGACGAAAAGCGTGCAGAGCAAGACGGCGATCGATCGGCTCATGTTCGGCTCCTTACATCTGAGGATGGCGTGCACAACAGAAAACCCCATACCGGATGACGGTGGACGCTCACTTCGACGTCGTAGGCACGCGAAAGGATTTCCGGTGTCAAAACAGATTCAGGCGTTCCAGCGATCAAAGTGCCGCCGGCGAGGATGCAGACGATGTCGCCGAAGCGAGCGGCGAGTGAAAGGTCGTGCACGGCGGCTGCGACAGCGACGCCGTCAGCCGTCAACGCGCGCAGTGTGTTCAGCACGTCGATCTGATAGCGCAGATCGAGATGCGACGTCGGCTCGTCGACGAGCAGCGCACCGACCTTCGTCGCGAGCGCGGCGGCGATCCACGCGCGCTGAACCTCGCCGGCGCTCATCTCGCCGATGGCATCGCTCGCGCGGTCGGTCAATCCGGTCCGCGCGAGCGCCGCGTCGACAGCATCATCTTCTTCGATCGAGGGTGCAAACCGGTACCACGGCCGCCGAAGCGCGAGACCGTATCCGGCGAGATCTCGCGGTGTGACGTCCGGCGGCGGCGCGGCTTGGGAGCCGATGAGCAGCGTCGCCGCATCGCGATGCACGGTACCGGACGTCGGTCTTTGAATGCCGGCGAGCGCTCGCAAGAGACTCGATTTGCCGGATCCGTTCGGGCCGACGAGGACGACGAGTTTCCCCGCCGTCAAGTCGAGATCGACGTCATCGAAAACGAGCCGCTCGCCGTAGCGCACGCCGAGCGACCGGCCGGCCACCACGACGCTCATATCTCCACCGGCCGGCGCGCGACGATCAGAAAGAAAGGCACGCCGGCAAACGCGAGCACCACGCCGAGCGGTACCTCTGCCGGCGCGGCGATCGTGCGCGCGAGCGCGTCGGCGAGCAGCACGATGCACGCGCCGCCTGCTGCGCACGCCGGCAGCAAGCGGCGCGCGTCGCCGCCGACAAGGCGGCGCATCGTGTGGGGAACCATGAGCCCGACGAATCCGACGACGCCGCTCACCGCCACGCATGCGGCGGTTATGAGCGCCGCAATGGCAAGGACGCGTAACCGCGCCGCATCGACGTTCAGCCCGAAGCCTGCGGCGGCGACCGTCCCTAACCGGAGCGCATTGAGATCGCGCAACGCAAAAACCGATGCCGCAAATCCCACGGCGAGATAGATGGCGACCCAGCTCAGCTCGGGCCAGCCCCGACCGCCGATCCCGCCGGCGAGCCAGCCAATCACCGATCGTCCGCCCGCTTCCCCGGCTGCGAGGAGCACGAGCGTCACGATCGCTGCGCATAGCGCGGAGATGGCCACCCCGGCTAGCACGAGCCGCAGATTGCCGTCCGCGCCGCCGCTCGCGCCGACGAAGGCGACGACTATCGCGCATGCGATGCCGCCCGCGAACGCATAGGCTGGAATCATCGCGAAGGACGCGGAGAGCGAGAGGGCGGCGACCGCGGCGAGCGCCGCGCCGGCCGACACGCCGCTGATGTACGGGTCGACGAGCGCATTGCGGAAGAGCATCTGCAACATCGCGCCTGCGACTCCGAGCCCGGCGCCGACACATATGCCGATCAGAACGCGCGGTAATCTGATCTCCCACACGATCGTCGCAGCGAGGTCCGTGCGGCCCGGGTGCAGCAACGCGCCGATGACTTGCGCCGGATCGAGCGCCACCGGACCGTAGAACAGTCCGGCCGCAGCAAGGCCGAGCGCGAAAAGCGCAAGCGCAAAGAGACGAAATGGGTAGTTGGCGCCGATGCGCCGCGAAGTCATGCTGCCTGAGCTCCGTCTCTCTCTCGCGAAGAGGCCGTGCCTATTCGTTGACTAGGAGTCCGAGACAGGTCTCCTGACTTCCGGATCATGGCCGTAGTGCCGGCGCCTTCCCATCGCAAGGACAGTGGCGCTGTCGGCGGCTCCCCGGTTACAGTGGCGCGTCCGTGCCGGATTCCCACCGGCTTCCCTGACGCCTCGGACCGTTGACAGCGCCGCTTTTCTCGCGCGCTAGGAGAAATCCCGCTGCGCTGTAATCACCGCGCAATGATCGCGCGCCCGCTCGAGTATTTCGAGCCGCATTTCCTGGAAGAGGCTCTCGTCGTTCTCGACCGCTTTGACGGACGCGCGCGAGCGCTGGCCGGCGGCACGCGACTCGTGCCCGAGCTGCGCACGGGTCTCGGCGACGTCGAGGCACTCGTCAACCTCAAGCGCATTGCTGAACTGCACGCGGTGACGGCGGAAAATGGCACGCTCTCCATCGGCGCGCTCACGACGGCCGCCGGACTTTGCGCCGATGCTGCAGTCCTCAAGGACGCACCGTTGCTCGCCTATGCGGCTTCGACCCTTGGGTCCGTTCAAGTCCGCACGCTTGCGACGCTCGGCGGCAATATCTGCTGCGGCGACCCCGCCTCTGATCTCACGACGGCATTGCTCGCCCTTGACGCGACGTGCTGCGTGGCGTCGCTCGCGTCCGGCGAACGGCGGATCGCGCTGGAAGATCTCCTGGTCCCCGGCGGAGCCGACCTGCGAGCAGGCGAGGTCTTGACGCGCATCCTCGTCCCGATCAGTCGCGCGGTCTTCGCGTATCGCAAGATGGCGACGCGTCGCGGATTCGAAATGGCGCTGGTCGCGGTCGCGGTCGCGCTCGAGCGCGCCGGCACACGCGTCGAGCGCGTTCGGATCGCGCTCGCCGGGGCCGGGCCAACGTGCCTGCGCGCACCGCGCTCCGAACGACGGGCGCTCGACGCGTTGGCGGGTCCTTCCGACCTCGACGCCGTGGCAGCGCTGGCCGCCGATCACGACAGCGCGCCGCAGTCCGACCTTCGTGCAAGCGCGCTCTATCGCAGGCAGCTGATCCGCGTTCTGACACGGCGCTGCCTGGACGACGTGCGGGCGGTGCCCTCATGATGCAATCCATCCACTGTGTCGTCAACGGCGAACCACACGATCTGCTCGTGCATCCGCTTGAGCCGCTGCTCGAGACGTTGCGCGTGCGGCTTCGCATGGCAGGCACAAAGGAAGGCTGCAGCACCGGCTATTGCGGCGCCTGCACGGTGCTGCTCGACGGCAGCCCAGTCAACGCGTGCTTGCTCCTAACGGTCGACGCAGACCGGCACGCGATCACGACGATCGAAGGTCTCGCGCGCGACGGCGTGCTCGCTGCCGTTCAGGCCGCGTTTGTCGCCAATAGCGGATTGCAATGCGGCTACTGCACGCCGGGCATGATCTTGTCCGCCAGTGCGCTGCTTGCGGTGGATCGTGATCCTTCTGAAGCCGCGATCCGCGCCGCAATCGCCGGCAACATCTGCCGCTGCACGGGATATCAGTCGATCGTCGCCTCGGTGCGTGAAGCGGGGCAGAAAATTCGCGCCGCAGGCGACGCGCACGACACGCCGCAGCCGCGTCCGGTGATCAGGAGTCGTGCATGAGCGCGCCCGGATCCGTCATCGGCGCGACATGGCCGCGCGGCGACGGACCCGCAAAGGCGACCGGATCGGCGCGCTACACGGCGGATGTGCCGTTCGACGCAGCGCTCAGCGGTGTCGTGTTGCGCTCGCCGCATGCGTTCGCGCGGATTCGCAGCATTGACATAACCAAAGCGCGCCGGCTTCCGGGAGTGCACGCGATCGCATACGCCGGCAACGTGCCTTCGAAGCCGCTCGATTTCAGCATAAAGGACCAACATCTATTTCCGTCGGACTACGCGCGCTATCTCGGCGAGCCGGTCGCGGCAGTCGCTGCCGAAACCGAAGCGCAGGCACGCGATGCCGCTGCGGCGATCGTCGTGGACTACGATCCGCGCACGCCGGTGCTGACGATCGAACAGGCGCGGGCTCATGGCGCGCCGCTCGTGCACCCGGATTGGCGGTCGTACGAGCGCCGCGAGAGCGCGTACTTGGACGGCAACGTCTGCGGCCACAACCGCATCCGGCGCGGCGACGTCGATGATGCTCTCGCCCGCTCGGCCCACGTGGTGACGTCGGAGTTCTCGTTCTCGGCAGGTCTGCCAGGCTATATCGAACCGCGCTGCGCGGTAGCGCTGGCCGGCGCAGACGGCGCGCTGACGGTCTGGTGCGGGTCGCAGTCACCGTATGGAAATCGCGATGAGCTGGCAGCGTTCTTCGAACTCGATCCGTCAAAAGTCCGCTTCATCAATCAATATGTCGGCGGCGCGTTCGGCGGCAAGATCCTCATGGCACCTGAGTGGTACGCGGCGGCGCTCGCGTTGCAGTGCGATCGTCCGGTGCGGGTCGCGTGGTCGCGTCACGAGGATTGCATGCATGCGTTTCCTCGCGCGGGCGGATCTGCTGCGTTCACGTCGGGAGCCGACGCCGACGGCAGATTGCTCGCGATGCGCGCGTCATTCGTCTTCGATACGGGAGCGTACATCGGCTACGGCTCCGGCTGTGCGCTGATCGCGACCATGTTGGCGTCTGCGCCGTATCGCATCCCAGCGTTGGATTTGGAAGGCACGATCGTCTACACGAACAAGCACATCGCCGGACCGGTGCGCGCGCCCGGCGGTCCCCAAGCCAACTTCGCAAAGGAAATGCATCTGGACGAACTCGCGCAGGCCGTTGGAGTCGACCCGCTCGCATTTCGGCTCATGAATGTCTGGCAAGACGGCGACCTCAGTCCTGCCGGTCAGCGGCTCACATCGGTCAGCGTCCGTGAAACGCTCGAAAAAACCGCCGCCGCGATCGGCTGGGGCGGATCCGCGGACTCGAATCACGGCCGAGGCATCGCCGCCGGCTGGTGGTTTTCGGCGTGCGGCACCTCGCAGGCGCGCGTGCTCGTCAATGCGGATGGCCGCGTGCGAGTCGTTTCCGGAAATCCCGAAATGGGCACGGGCGCAGCGGCGCAGGGGCTGCCGATCATCGCGGCCGATGCGCTCGGGATCGACCCGGCCAGCATCGAGTTCGCGCTCGCCGATACCGGCGATGAAACGCCGGATGACGGCGCTCACGGAAGCATTTCCACGTTCTCCGCAGGCCAAGCGGTCGCGATGGCCGCCGCGGACGCGCGCGACCAGCTGCTCGCGCATGCTGAGTCCATGCTCGAAGCGCGCCGCGAAGATCTCGAACTCCGCGACGGTCGAGTGGTCAATTCGGAAGTGCCGTCGGTCGGCGCGTCCTTCGCTGAATTGGCTCGCGCAGCCGGCGGGTCGATCCAAGGCCAGGGCGCGAGCAGCGGTCTTCCCGATCCGGAGATCGATGAGTCGCTCTTGCAGGGTCATGCGTTTGCAGCGTGGCCGGCGCCGTCGTTCATCGCGACGGCTGCGGAGGTCGAAGTGGACCCGGAAACGGGCGGCGTCCACGTGCTGCATATCGCGACCGCGCAAGACGTGGGTTTTGCGTTCAATCCGGCCGGCGTGAAGGGCCAGATCGAAGGCGGAGCCGTCCAGGCGATGGGTTGGGCGCTCTGCGAGGAATTGAAGTACGAGGATGGCGCTCTGCTCAATCCTGACCTCAAGCACTATCTTCTGCCAACCGCGCTCGACGCGCCGCGCATCACTGCGATCATCGTCGAGCGGCCTTCCGACGCGGGGCCGCGCGGCATGAAAGGCGCCGGTGAACCCCCGGTGACGACGCCGGCGGCGGCGATCGGCAACGCGATACGTGCAGCGTGCGGCACGGTGCCGCACACCGCGCCGATGACGCCTGAACGGATCTGGCGCGCCATCCAAGACCGCTAAAATCTGACCGCTACAATCTTATCGAAGGGGCCGACGTCAGTCGGCCCGGCGAACGTCAGCGGATCAGCGTGTAACTCTGCAGATCGAAGTACACGCCGCGGCAAGGCGTGCCGTCGCATTGCGCCGGCCGGTAGGTGGACTTCTTCGCGCTTTGCACCGCAGCCGCATCGATCTCATCGTTGCGGGAAGAGACGACGATGTCCGCACGCTCGACGCCGGCATTCGCTCCGATGACGACGCGCAGGACGACTGTCCCCTCGATACCATCGCGCGCTGCGTCGTCGGGATACGGCACGATGAATTCGTTCGTCATGACCGGCGCTCTCCGGGCAAGCGGCACAGAGGCGAATGGAGCGGGCGACAGATATCCGAGATTGCGGGCGGAAAGGTCGT
This sequence comes from Candidatus Eremiobacteraceae bacterium, assembly GCA_035295225.1. NCBI lineage: Bacteria > Bacillati > Vulcanimicrobiota > Vulcanimicrobiia > Candidatus Eremiobacterales > Candidatus Eremiobacteraceae > Candidatus Eremiobacteraceae bacterium. The sequence goes on from DATGJI010000003.1 coordinate 10,253, forward strand.
CGAGAGCAAGCAGCTGCCCAACCCGACCCGACTCCAGTTCTTCGACCACGACGCCGCCCGAAAGCGACCATGCTCTGACGGACGGATCCGGTTCCGCGATCATCTCACCGCCTGCTTTCGCGATCGCGGCGCCCGCTTCGTCGGCGCTCACGTGCAGCGCTGCGAACTCCGCAGGCTGGACGATCGGCGGGGGCTTGCTGCCCGGAATCGACGCCGGCTCTGCGACCAAGACCTGCCGCACGATCATGTCGTCGTCGGCGAGCACCTCACGATCGAGACCGCCCGCATCAACCCATTGCCATTCGTGGCCGACATCCGTCGTGCGCAAGACGTCCGGAGGACCGATCCATTTCACGACGTCGAGTACCGAGTGCCCGATCACCACGCCGCCGAGCGAGAGAATCTGCGGCGACGGCGATGCAGCCGGCGGCAGCGATGCGGCCTGCGCCGGCGACTGCATCGCGCTGTTCGTCGCGGGCGAAGCCGCCGCGATCAGCAGCGCGGCGCCCAACGATGCGAGCAACGCAGTCACGTCAACCCGCGTCACGGATAAATCTCGCCAAGAGGTCTTCGTCCGCGGCCCAAAACGGCGCTGTTCCGAATCCGGTGATGGTCACCGAGACTGTAGCGCGTGACGCCGCGTAATTGAGCACGCGTCGCTCACCTTCGAGATAGCGCCGCTTCGCGCCGAATTTCGCATAGTACCACGCAAATTTCGCCGCCTGCTTCGGGCCCAGCGCGACGTTTTCGCGCACGACGATGCCGAACGTCCGCGAAAATGCGAGCGACCGCGGTATGTAGACTCGCGGAAACCGCTCGCGCGACACGCCCGCGACGAAGACGTGGGCAAAGCGTGTGCCTTTCACCGCGATCACGCCTTCGCATGCGACAGCTCCTTCCACGCGCGCTGCGAGTTCCGGAGCCACAACCTCATCCTCGATCAGCGCCACGGTCTGAGATAGATTCCGGCACGCGCCGCTCGCCCAGGCCGCCTCGAACGCGCGCACGAGCCGCGACGCGTCCGCCGCCAATCGCGCGGCCATATGCGGCTGCGCCAGGCGCCAGCGCGCGTCGAACCCTGCAGCTGCGATGAGGTAGCGCAGTGCGTCCGGCGGCGCAAGCCTGGCACAGGCGTTCCGCCATGTCGCCATCTGCTCGCGCAGCGCGCTCATGGTCCGCCGTGTCTCCTCGGGCAGCGCGATATCCGCCGCACCGCTCAAGACGTTGTCTGCAAGGCGCGTGACGTTGGCGCTGCCCGCGCCGCCCCGCGCCGGCGGACCTACACCGATCTCGAGCGTCAACTGTCGCTGCGGCGCAGGATCCGAACACAACGCAAACAGCGACGCGTCGCTCAGACCGGCGAGCGGCGATGCGAGAACGCGCAGCAGATGTGCTTGATCGAATGGATCGTCGCAGACGCGGGCGAGCGCGAAAAGGTCGGCGATGTCTGCTGCTGCGGCGAACCGGGCAGAAGGCGGCAGCACCGGCACGCCGCGCTCCGCCAGCAGCGTCGCGTAGGCGGCCGCCGCGTCGTCGTCGCGGGCGAGCACGACTATGTCGTCTGATCGCACGCCGCTTTCGATCAGGTCCAATGTCGCTCGCGCGATGAAGTCGGCTTCTGCGGACTCATCATGAAATCGCCACGCACTCGGGTGGGGCGAAAGAGCGCGAGCGAACGGCGGCTGCACGGCATCCGTCGCCGAGCACGAGCGGCGTCCGCCCAAGTGATCGATGGCCGACGAGTCGCGCCCGGCGACAATCACTTCATCCACGCCCGCGGCGCGCGCGACCGCGAGCATTTCCGGTAACGCCGGCTCGGCGTCTTCCGCATCGTCGACGACCATCGCGGCGACGCCGCGGAACGCACGCCGTGCAGCCGCTTTGTCGGAGGTCAACCACGCGATCCCGGAGTCGATGACGTCCGCCTCGGATTTGACCGCTGCGTGCCGCTCGATGGCGAGGTACTCTTCGTACATCCGCGCGAGCAATATCCCAAGATCGCGCTCAGCGCGGCGCTGCATGCGCAGAACGTCCTCGTCGACGCGAAGCGCCTCGCGCGCACGGCGGCTTGCGCGACGCACGGTCTCCGGATCGGCAAGTCTGACGCGCGCATCTTCGACATCAGCGCCGTAGAACTCGCGCACGCCGCTGTCGCACGAGGCGCGAAACGCCGCGGGCGTGACGCGGTTGCGCCGGAGCCATTCGATGAGCGCTGCGCTTTCATCCAAGAGCGTGTCGACGCGGCGCGCATACGGCACCTCGATGTCGACAGAACCGTCGCGCAGTTCGGGCCAGCGCAGATCGAGCATGCCGCGCGCGGCTTGCGTAACGATCGCGCGGGCGGCCGCTTGTCCTCCCACGATGAAATTCGGGGAGACACCGGAACTCGCCGAATCCGCGCGCATGAGCCGCGCAAGATGTCCGCTCAATGTGCCCACGACGAGCGCCGCCGGAGCATCTCGTTCACCGCAGGCCCGCCGAAACGCCTGACATGACGAACCATGCGAGCAGATGACGAAGACGCTCCCGCGCCGCGCGTGCTCAGTCGCGACCAACGCGAGCGACGCGGTCATCCCCGCGCCCCTGAGCGAATCCAACGGCAGCGTGCTAGCGCGCAAAGATCCGCTCCTGCGGCAGCGGCCGCTCGCGGCAGGCGGCCGCGTACGCGCAGTAGCCGCACGGCGGATCGTCTCCGGGGGCGAAGTGTTCGAGTCCGCGTTGGGTCAGGAGGTCGCAGCGCGCGAGGATGGCCGATAAGGCAGCATCGAGGTCGGCGGTGGAGCAGACAGCAGCTCCCGCGGCCGGCGCAGCCGCAAGGGCCTGATCGTCGACGATATCCAGCGCTAACACGCGAACGCCCGATTCGGGATCTCGCACGGAGACCAGCGCCACCCTGCCCACCTCGGACCCAGTCGCTCGACACATGAAATAGTAGAGCGGCAACTGCGATTCGTCGCCGCTGCGCACGTCGGCGAGATACTCGGCCGCGCTCGACGCGATCCTTCCCGTCTTGTAGTCGTAGATCGTCACCGGTCCGCCGCCGACGGGCTGGTCGATGCGGTCGATATATCCGACGAACTCGTGGCCGCCTGCGCGCAAGCGATGGACGGCTTCGAGCGCCACGATCGTCGCGGGCGACGTCTTCGCTTGCGCGACGAGCCAGTCGACGTAGTGCGGCGCGATCCGGCGCGCCTGCAGTCGGGATACGGCGTGCTCCCAAGGGGTCGCGAATGCGCGGCGCGACTTGAAGAACGCCGCATCGATCTCGTAGAGCAGCGCCTCCAACGTCGCCGGCGCACGGTCTTCCGAGAACTCGGACTCGCGCTGATGAAGCGCTTCGAGCGCTTCGTGCAGCACGCGGCCGTACGTCGCCTGAATCGATCCTTCGTCTGCCACGGCGTCGCAGAGGTATTCGTAGAACCAGCGCCTGTTGCACTTCACAAACGCGTTCAGTCGTGACGCGGAAAAAGTCATCGGCGGCGCCACGACCGGACGATCTATTTCCGCGACCGGCCAAACCCATGGACTCGCGGATTCGACCGACCCAATCGTCGGACGGCCGTCCGTTTGCGGCGGCGCCGCCTCAGCGCTCATAAAGCTCGGTGACGCGATCGGCCACGGAGCCGATGGCGCTGCCGGCCGGAGCAAGGCATCGAGTAGGTTGCGCGCGCGATCGCGCAACGCTACCCGCCGCGCTGCGCTGCGCCATATCGCATCCGCGCCTTCGGCCGCAGCGCAGAGCGCACGCGCTGTCTCGTCGGCCAATGGACCGGGGATGCGAGCCGGGCTGCACGCGCGCATCCCAGCGCGAAGCAAAGATTCCAGCGTCGCGTTTTCGTCTTGAGCCGCACTCCCGATCATGCGCAGCGCAGTCGCGGCTCGCGCCGCGATCTCTCGCTGCGAAACCCCGGGGAAGGCGTCCAGCGCCTGACCGAGCGCCGCGGGGAGTGATTCGCCGCTGCGCAAGCGACGCGCGGCTCGGACATGCGCGATATCGAGGCCGACGTCTGCCGAGGCCAAGAACCTGGTGACGACTTCATCATCGATAGAAATCGCTGCCTCGATGAGGCGCATGAGCACGACAACCGATTCGTCCGCAGCGACGTCGAAGGGCTCGACGCGCTCCTCATCACCGAGCCACGCGCGGGCTGTCAAAAAGACGCGCGCGATCATGCTCGTCGAATCATCGCCTTCTGCGGCCGCGAGCGCGAGCGAGGGCGTATCAACAAACTGGATCTCCGCGGCACTGAATAGCGCCACATAACCGTCAATTCGCGAGGCGTCAAGAAGCAGCGATTCGTGCGCGGGTGAGGCATGTTCTGCGAGCGCTGCGGCAAGGGCCGCTCGGCGGCGAGCCGTTTTGATCACGGTAGGGTGAGCCGAATCACGCGGCGATCGGGTGTCGTACGCCGTATGAAATAGGTGAAAGTGCGCACAATGCCTCTGGCGAATCGAATCGGGGACGTCTGACGTGTTACTATAATGTAGAAACGTAGGAAGCCGGACGGTCCGTCTGGAGTTCGCTCGGCTGTCCCAGGCGGCCCTGGCGGGCGGGAGATCGCATTTTGAGTGTCGCCGCTCAAACTATGACCCTACAGGTAATGTTCTCTGGGTACCGGCCCGATATTCTACTCATCGGGAACTGTCCCGAAAACGACAGCTCTCATGTATCTCGGGATGACGGATAACCAATGCTGCCAATCTTTTTCGGTGTAACGATACCGGGGGCAGTGCGGTCGTATCACCTAGAGCCGGTCTCGACTGGTCGAGACATGGCCCTCATGCAGAAAATCGCCGCGGGGGACGGCGAAGCGTTCGCTGAGCTGGTGAGGCGATACACAAGGATGCTCTACAACGTGGCCTACCGCTACAACGCATCTTCTGCCGAGGACCTCGTGCAGGAGTCCTTTCTACGTGCTTTTCAGCACGCGAACACGTTCTCCGGACGAAGCAAAGTGTCGTCGTGGTTGTATCGCATCTGCGTGAACGTCTGCCTGACCCACCAAGGTAAGGCCGGCCTCCCGATGACGGACATCGACGACGTGAACGAAGCCGAACTGCAAGGCCGTCACGACGAACGGCCGGAGGCGACGGCTGAGCGCGGCGAGACGTTCCGCGCTCTTGAAGATGGTCTGCGTGCGTTGCCGAGCCAGCAGCGCATGGTCTTCATCCTGCGCGAATTGCAAGGCCTCTCTTACGGGGAGATCGCGGACATACTGGGTATCAATGAGCAGGCGGCCCGCACGAACCTCTGTCGCGCAAAGCGGCGGCTGCAAGTGTGGCTCGACCCGCTGATCTGCTGAGCAAGGAAGGAGAACGCAGATGGAATGTTCCGAAGCGCTCGACCTGCTCTACTCGGCATTTGACGGGCAGATCACGCCGACGCAGCAAGCCTTACTCGACGGCCATCGTCGCGTCTGCTTCGCGTGCGCGACGTCCCTCATCAAGGCTGAACGCTTTCAAGAACTGATCCGCCATGTGCCGCAGCTCTCGGTGCCGCGCGGTCTCGAGCAGCGTATCATCAACCGCGTCACACAGCGCGCAACGGCCGGTGCGCCGGCGGGCGAGAAGGTCCGATCCATCGCGAGCGCTGCAAGCCAGTACTGGCGCGCGATGGCGACGACGGGCGGCGTTCTTGCCGCGGCCTACGGTCTGTTCTTCGTCCTGCAAGATCCGCTGAGCGCGCTCTTCACCCACCGGCCGAAGGACGAAACCGTGACCGCGATGGTCTCGGGCCAACTGCAAGATCTCGCGCCGAACAACAAACAGACCGAAGTGGACGGCGCAAGCACGCCGTTGAGCTCCGGTGAGACCCTCACCAATTACACGACCCGGTCCGCGACCGTGGCATTCTCACCGCACCTCGCGGTGACGATCGGCAGCGCGACAGTCGTGCACGTCAACAAACTTCACGTCGCCGGCGACGGCGCACTCGACACGGTCGACGTCCACATCGACCGCGGCACGTTCGGTGTCACGGAAGATCTCCATCACGGCGACTCGCCGATCTACGTCGCGACGAATCAGGCCACGATGGTGCCGACCGGCACGACGTTCACGGTCCGCGAAAGCAAGAACGTCACGCATCTCGGCGTCGTCAAGGGCAGCGTCGCGGTCTACATGCCGGGCCGGACGTTCAACGTGATCGCCGGGCAGACGGTGCAGATCTCGCAAGGCGGCGTGCTGCGTGAGATCGTCACGAAGGCAAAACATCCGGCCGCGACGGCGCCCGTCAAGCCGGCAAGTCCAGCCAACTAGAACGGAACCAACTGCAACCGAGAGCGGCCGGGTCGGCCGCTCTTGTCTTTGTTCGGGGTCGGCCGAGCCGATAACAAAGCAATGCACCCGGCAGCCCTGACCTTGCTCATGCACTTCGCGCGCGGCGAGCACCTGGCAGAGACGGTGAGCTCGAGCGACCGCGTCGCGTGGGTGTTGCCGAAGGTCAAGCTCGAGGCGGCGCGCCGCAACGGTATCGTCATTGTGGAAGACACCGTGAGCGTGACGATCGCCGCGCTCTCGGTCGTGAGCGCCGATGCGGCGACTGCAACGATCCATTCAATCGCGAGGACCGTGACGCTCGACGTTCCGAGGCGAACAAGCGCGACGACGCGGTCGAATGCCGCAGCGGCCTATCGAACCGACGGCGGCCATTCCGCTTCGAGCCTTTCACCGGTCGACGCGGTTTTGGCCGACCTGCCTCACGCGGATCTCAGCCTCGGGGCGCGATGGACGACACATGAGCTCGTCCTGACCAAGCTCGGCAGCGGTGAGATGGAAATCGTCCATACCGTGACTGCTTTGTCCGACGCAAGTGCGACGATCGACGTCAAAGGTTTTGGATCGATCACCGGCGTCGAATACGATCTGCCGCACTTGCTGCCCGGGAAGATGTTCATTTCGGGCACCGCGGTATTCGATCGCGTCAGCGGAACGTTCGTGCGTGAAACATACGCGCTGCACAATTCGCTGATCAAACCCGATCGTGACGAGCACATCGGCTTCGACGAGCACGAAAACGTCGCGATCACGACCGTCGTTGATCCGTAAACGGTATCGCGGGCCTTTATGGCCCGCCTATCGCATGTGGGGCGGGCCTTTATGGCCCGCCTATCGCATGTAGGGCGGGCCTTTATGGCCCGCCGGCGGACCGTAAAGGTCCGCCCTACGCTCACATCGCAGGGCCGGGATAGACCGCGCCGATGTTGCGGAGCCAGATGGAGCCGGCCATCGTATCTGCCGATGTCTGCGCCACGTATATTCGCGTCAATGTCAATGATGTGTGCGCTTGCGCCGGCAGTGCTATGCGAAGCGATCGCCAACCGAGCCAATCGACGCGGCGCGCAAGCGTGATCGTGTCCACGATGCCGCCCGGCTCCGCATAGGCGGCGCGGAGCCACTCGCCTTGTCCATCGCCGTACACGTCGAACGTCAGCGCGAGCGGCTCGCCGGCAATGGCCATCGAACCGTTCGCGTATGCTGCGCGAACGCCGGCCCCTGCAGCGATGTCGTACGAGAGCCTGGTCGCGATCGAGCCGTCCGGTGCTGAAGAGTTCGCGACCGAACCCGTCACGAGCGGCGATGACGAAGCGAATGCCCACGCTTGGGGTGAGTCGCCCACAGGCAGATCGGATGCCAGCGCCGCCACGTGGTCGCCGACATCGACGTCGGTGAAAGCGGTGACTCCGCCGGCCGTCGCCGAGACGCGGGCAACACCTGAGTGGTCGCCTGCGGTAAGCCGGCCTGCCGCATCAATGCGCGCGTCGCCCGTGGCCGTCCATGCGACCGCGCTTGGATCGACTGCGGTCTGCTCGGAGTTCGAGTCAAGAGCCGACACTGCAAGTTGCACCGTCGAACCAAGGGGAACGTCGGGTTCGAAACCCGTGACGGTCAGCGCGCTCACGTTTGCGACCACCGAAAGATTCAACTCGCCGCGCGCAACACCATCGGCCGCCGTGACGGTGACGACGCCGGGGGCGGTCGGCACGAGAGCGCAATCGGCGTTCACCGTCGCAAGCCCGGCCGGCGCGATGGACACATCGGAGCATCCGGCGGGTGCGGCAACGGGCTGCAAGTTCGCATCCACCGCTTTGAACGTCAGCTGGTCGCGGCTGCCGACAAGCACGGCCGGCGCGGCAGCGCTCACCAATAACCGGTCGGCCTGCCCCGGAGGCGCCGTGTTGATCAACGCAAGTCCGTCCGCGATCGCTCGCTCGCGACCGTCCGACGGCGACGTCGCTACCTGAGCGGTCGGATCGCCGAGCGCGCGGACGACCATTTCACTCGACCCCCCGCTGTCGAACGCCATCGCATCCGAAGCGCCAAGGGCGACGAACAACTGACCGAGCATCGCGCGCGTTATGCCGATCGACGAGCCAGGATGCCTTCCGTCTACTACGACGAGCCAGAGCGTCCGGCTATCGCCTGAGATCCCCGCGCCGGACAGCGGGTAGCGGACGTCCGCTTCAAGCGGCGCCGGTGTGACGGGGTCTGCGTACGGCATGCCGCCCCGAAGCAGCCGCGGTCCCCCGCCGATCGCCGTTGCGATCGTTGCCGGCGGCGGCGTTCCGTTGAATGTCACGTCGACGGTATCGCCAGTGACAAAATTCTGCGCGAGTGCGGCCGCCTGTGCGCCGTGCGCGGCGATGGCGAACTCACCCGGTGCAAGCTGCGTGAGTGCCGCGAGATTTGCCGCGGCCATCCGAACCGTGTACGCGCCGCCGGCGGCAGGACTGAGCACGACTTCGGTTGCGTCGTAGCCGGCGGTCGAGGCTAACTGCGCGGTCAAGAGCGTGAGCGGCGTCGACGCTGACCAGTCGTTGAGGGTGTTGATAGTCAGCGAGGCTCCGCGGGCGCCTTGCACTTGCGCGGTCCACACCATCGGCCCGATCGCGATCTTCCCTTGCGAATCCACAGAGAACGTCGCGGCGCCATCCGGCGCGTGCAGAAATTGCCCGCCGACGACGAGCGCGTTCAGCGGCGAGCCCGAACCATTGATATCGAAATAGTCCGAGTTGATCCCAGCTTCTGCATGAACCGCATCCGCCATCACGGAAAGGCGTTCGCCGGGGCCGCCGATCTCGCCATTTGCGGCGACTGCGGCAAACGACACGAGCGGATTGGTCAGATCTACGGCGAGAATCGAAACCGAAAGGGGGCCCGGCACGGTGGCGAGCGACCAACGATCGTACGTCACGCCAGGCCCGATGATCTCGCTCACCTGGCGCACGGACGAAACGATTTGCAACCCGGCCACAGGCGGAAACGCATCCAACGCAGCGGCCGGTGCGGCCGGCGCAACGTAGAGAAATAGTATGATTGCAAGCAGCCGGCCGCGCGCGCGAATGATAGACACGCCCGCGCGTTCGCCGCACGATCGGCGTAGGCCTCATCGGTTGACGCCGCTCTGCGCTGCTATCGGTCTCGCCGTTGCTATCGTGCCCGCGGCCGGTTCGCCGAGCGTGCAAGCGTCGAACTCCGTCCAGCTCGTTCTCCATCTTGCGCCAAACACACGAATCACGGCGGCACGCACGATCACGCACGTCGTCTCGTATCAGATGAATCACACGCTCATGTCACTGCTGGGCAGCCGCGCCGCGCCGACGACGCTCGTGGACGACCGCAGCGCCATCATCGACGTCGGTGCGGATGGCACGCACGTTTCGGTCGACGACACGAGCGTCCGGCATTTCGGCGGCGCGGCGCCGAAGGACACGTCTACGGTTACCCGGCACGACAAATATATCGGCGCCCTCGCGTCTGACGGAACCCGCACACCGTCCCAAGCCAGCGTCGCGGATGCCGGCGACGGCGCGCTCGACCAATTGCCGAAGGCGCCAGTGGCCGTCGGAGCGACGTGGTCATTCTCGCGCGTGGCGCTGCTCGACCGATCGCTGGCACAAGCCACGATGACGTATACGGATACGCTCAAATCGTTGGAGCAGCGTGCCGGCCATACGATCGCGACCATCGGGGTCAGCGCGAGCGGCATGGCGCAACCGGCAAGCGACCTCGATGCCAAAGGGTTCAAAGCGGCGACGTTCACGCTCAGCGGTTCGGCGGAGTTCGATGTCACCGCAGGCCTGCCGGGCACGCAATCGTACACGGGGCACGTCGAATGGACGGCCCATCCCATGTTCACGCGGGTGGGCATCGATTTCGACGACACGTACGCGGCGAAAGCGTGGACCGTCGCGGCGACGCATCCATGACCGCTCTGCTGACGCCGCAGCCGGATGCCGCACTAGACATCGTCGTACGCGAAGCGCTGAAGAGCACGGATCTCGATACGATCGGTCATGCCGTCGTGATCGATCTCCAGACGATGCGCCGCGGCCGCTATCGCGAGACGGAGAACATCTACCCCGCCAGCGTCATCAAAGTCGCGCTGATGGTCGAGGCGTACCGGCAGATCGCGGACGGCCGCCTCGATCTCGATACAGCCGTGACGGTGAGCGCGGCCAATCAGACGACGACCGCGGAGACCACACCGCTCGCGCCGGGATATCGCGCGACGCTGCGCGAGTTGATCGACCTCATGATCACGGCTTCAGACAACATCGCGACGAACGAACTCTACGACCTGCTCGGCCGCGAGACGGTGACAGAAGCGATGCGCGGCCTGGGGCTCACGACGTTTCTTGCGGGTCGCAAACTCTCCGGGTCCGAGCCGCTCATCGACGATCCCGGAATGACGGGCCGAAACCGGCTGCCGCCCGATGAGATCGCATTGCTCCTCGCGCTGATCGCATTGGACCGCGTACCCTTCGCCGCCGAGCAGCGCGCGATACTCGCACGCTGTCTCCACAATGAGAAGCTCGCCGCCGGCCTCTCGCGCGGCGACCGATTCATGCACAAAACCGGCGAGACGGACGAGGTGAGCCACGACGCCGGCATTCTCGTGACCTCGAATGGCCGCCGATACGTCGTCGTTCTGTACACAAGTCCCCCGCCGTTGCCCGATCGCTCGTACGCAAGCCATTACAACGCGCAGCTCGCCGAGTGGATGCGCCGCCTGCGAGAGTATCTATGACGCTTGCGATCGACCTCTCCCGAACCGTCGTGCTCGTCACCGGCGGATCGCGCGGCATCGGCGAGTCCATCGTCCGACATCTCCACGCCGCGGGAGCGAGCGTCTTCTTCACGTATCACGCAAGATCCGACCTCGCCGAGCTGCTCACATCCGAACTTGGCGAACGCGCCGCCGCCGAGCGTCTCGACATGGCTGACTTTGCCGGCATGCCGGGTCTGGTCGACGCATGCGTGCGACGATTCGGCCGATTGGACGTGCTCGTGAACAACGCCGCGATCTTCGCGACCAACCCGTTCGACGGCGACTCCTTCGATGCGTGGCGAGCCGGCTGGCGCCGTACCTTCGATATAAATGTGTTCGGAGCAGCCGATCTCGCATGGCTCGCCATCCGCCACATGCGCGATCACGGCGGCGGGCGGATCATCAACATCGCTTCACGCGCTGCGCATCGCGGGGAACTCGAGCACGCAGATTACGGCGCGAGCAAAGCGGCGCTCGTGAACCTCACGAAATCGATCGCTCGCTCATGCGCACCGGACGGCATTCTCTCGTTTGCCGTCGCACCGGGCTTCATAGAGACCGAGATGGCGGCTCCCGACTTGGACGTCGATCGGCCAAAAATCGTCGGCGAGATTCCCGTCGGCTACGTCGGACGCCCAGACCAAGTCGCGCCCATCGTCGCCTTTCTCGCATCGCCGCTCGGATCGTATCTGAACGGCGCGACCATCGACGTCAACGGCGGGTCATACGTGCGTTAACGCACTGGCCGCCAAGGGCGCATCACCGGGTGTAGGGAAATCAATGACGAGCAATCGGGCATGTGAAGTGCGCCCGGATTCGCACCGCTTTGAACAAAAGTAGGAGTCATATTTGCCGGACGCGCTGGTTCCTGTCGTCCTCCCATCCATGGGCGAGTCTGTCACGCAAGGAACCGTAACGGGCATTCGCAAGGCCGCCGGCGACACGATCGCCGCTGGCGAGACCATCATCGACGTGACGACCGACAAAGTAGATGTCGAGATCCCGTCCCCCGCAGCAGGCCGGATCGCGCGCATCGTCGTTAAAGACGGCGACACGGTCGAAGTCGGCGCACTGCTGGCCGAGATTCAAGTCTCCGGGTCGGAGAATGCCGACAAACCTGCCGCCGAATCTGCTTCTCCCGCGCCATCTCCGAACACGACCACCGTCGAGATGCCTTCGATCGGCGAAGCGCTCAAGCGCGGCGTCGTCAAGAATTGGCACAAGGCGGTGGGCGATATGGTTGAACGCGACGACGTGATCGTCGAGGTGGACGCGAACGGCTCGCTCATCGAGATCCCGTCGCCTGTCAGCGGACGCTTGACGCGGATAATCGCGGAGAACGGCGCGGTCGTAGAGATCGGCGCGCCGCTCTGCGAGATCGGACCGACGGACTCCGTCGCGACGCCCGCGGCGACCATCGCAAGTCCTCCGGCGCAAGAAGAATCGCGACCGAAAGCCGATGTGCCGCTTACGGCTGCGGCCCCGCAGAGATCTCAGCCGGTCGCACAGTGCTCGCCGCTTGCGCGGCGCGCCGCCGCGCTCGCCGGAATAGACATCGCCGCGGTCAACGGATCCGGGCCGGGCGGTGCCGCGCGAAAATCCGATATCAACGCCGCGCTTGCCGCGCCCACGCCGAATCCCGCAGTAGGGCAAGCATCGCCTGCCCCGCCGGACGGTAAGACTCAGCCTCACATGCAACCGTCGCCGAATTCAACCGCGCTCAAAGGGCCTGCTGCGGCGCTCGCCGCGGCGATGGAAACGAGCCTCAGCATTCCGACGGCGACAAGTTTCCGGACCATCGCGGTCGGCGTGCTCGAATCTCGTCGCGCGGCGCTGAACAGCGCACTAAGACAAGCCGGACGATCCGAGAAGATCTCATTCACGCATCTCATAGCATTCGCGCTGGCGCGCGCCGCGCGAGAGATGCCGGGGATGACGGCCTCATTCCATCGTTCTGACCGCGGGCCGGAGCGGGTCGCCGGCGGCGTGCAGCTCGGTCTTGCGGTGGATCTGCAACGTAAAGACGGCACGCGGCTCCTCGTGGTCCCGGTCATCCGCAATGCAGCCGATCTGACATTCGCAGCGTTTCACGCAGCATATGAACAGCTCGTCGCAAAGGCGCGCGACGGAAAGCTCATGCCCGATGAATTCGCCGGCGCGACGATCACCCTGACGAATCCGGGCGCGATCGGAACGGTGGCTTCCGTGCCGCGTCTCATGGCGGGCCAAGGAGCGATCATCGCAGCCGGTGCGATCGGCTACCCGCCGGGGTTGGCGCAGTCACCGGAGCAGCTCGCGGCGTTGAACGTCTCCAAGATCATGACGCTCACGAGCACGTACGATCATCGCGTGATCCAGGGCGCGGAATCGGGCGAATTCTTGAGACGCATCGAGCAATTGCTGGCCGGCGCAGACGACTTCTACGACCATATCGCCCAGTCGCTCAACGTCGCTATGACCATGGAAGCGCCGGCGAAACCTGCCGTTGCCGCCGGTCCGTCCCAGCCTTTGGCTGCCCAACCGGCTGAATCGTCGCCGGACCTGATCGCGGCCGCCGCTGCGGGAATGGCGCTTATCAGCCGCATCCGCACGCACGGACACACAGCCGCGTCGCTCGACCCGCTGGAAGGACCGAAGGACGGCGATCCCGTTCTCGATCCTGCGTCGCTGCAGCTCGATGACGCGCTCGCAGCGCGCGTGCCCGCCAGCGCGTTGCGCACATATGCGCCCGGAAACACGCTCGCCGAAGTCCTGGCCAATCTCCGCTCCATCTACTGCTCCACCATCGCCTATGAAGTGGAGCACATCACGAGTCACGAGCTGCGCTCATGGCTGCGCAAGCAGATAGAATCAGGCGCGCATGTCAAGCCATTGACGCGCGAGCGAAAACTCGAGCTGCTGGACCGTCTCACGCGCGTGGAAGCGTTCGAGCGCTACCTGCGCAAGGCGTTCCTCGGCCAGAAGACGTTTTCGATCGAGGGCATCGATGCGCTCGTGCCCATGCTCGAGGAGCTGCTCCACCTGCTTGTCGACGACGGAGTCAAGAAGCTTGAGATCGGCACAGCGCATCGCGGCCGGCTTTCGCTCATCACGCATGTCGTGGACCGGCCCTACGAAGACGTTCTCGTGGAATTCGAGCAAGCCGAACTGCGCGGCGGCGAGAGCCAAGGCGACGTGACCGGCGACGTCAAGTATCATCAGGGCGCGCAGGGCAAGTATTCCACGGCGTCCGGCGCATCGATCGACGTCGTGCTCGTCAACAATCCGAGCCATCTTGAGGCCGTGGACGGCGTTGTGGTGGGTAGGACACGCGCCGACCAGACCGATCGACGCACGCCGATCGCCACGATCGATCGATCCAAGTCCGCCGCGCTGCTCGTGCACGGCGACGCGGCGTTCACGGGTCAGGGCGTGGTAGCCGAGGTGCTGAATCTACAGGGACTTCGCGGCTACACCGTGGGTGGAACCGTGCACGTCATCGCGAACAATCAGATCGGTTTCACGACCGAGCCATCGGACGAGCGCTCTACGCGCTATGCAAGCGATTTGGCCAAGAGCGTGGACATGCCGATCGTGCATGTGAACGCGGATGACATCGAGGCATGCATCGGAGCGATCACCCTGGCCGAACAGTTTCGGCGTCAGTTCGCCCGCGATGTGCTGATCGACCTCATCGGCTACCGTCGCTTTGGCCATAACGAAGCCGACGAGCCCGCGTACACGCAGCCGCGGATGTACGACAAGATCGCGCACCACATCACCGTCCGAGAGATTTTCGCAAAGCGGCTCTTCGATGAGGGCCTCGTGACCGTCGACGACGTCAAAAAACGCTTCGACGCTGCCTATGCGCGCGTGGCCGAAGCCCACGCAAACGTCAAGAAGCGCCTCAAGGAAAACGGCGGCGCCGACGCAGCCAAGCGGCCCGTCAACGGGCAGGTGGCGTCGAGCCCTGACACGCGTGTTGCTTTGGATGTGCTGCGTTCGCTCAACCGGCAGCTCGTCGCGGTGCCGGACGGCTTCACCGTGCATCCAAAGCTCGCGAAGCAGCTCGAGCGGCGCAATACGGCGCTCGATCAGGGCGGCGAGATCGATTGGGCCAACGCGGAGGCGCTCGCCTTTGCTTCGCTGCTCGTCCAAGGTGTGCCGATACGCCTGACCG
This sequence comes from Candidatus Eremiobacteraceae bacterium, assembly GCA_035295225.1. Classification (NCBI taxonomy): domain Bacteria; kingdom Bacillati; phylum Vulcanimicrobiota; class Vulcanimicrobiia; order Candidatus Eremiobacterales; family Candidatus Eremiobacteraceae; species Candidatus Eremiobacteraceae bacterium. The sequence continues at coordinate 25,462 of DATGJI010000003.1, forward strand.
GTCAGGACACCGAGCGCGGCACGTTCAGCCACCGTCATCTCGTCTTGCACGACGCGAAGAACGATGCTCGCTATGTGCCGATGCAGCATCTGTCCGGCGCGCGCGCTTCATTCGAGGTCTACAATAGCCCGCTTTCCGAGTACGCGTGCCTCGGCTTCGAGTACGGCTATAGCACATCTGCGCCCGACGCTCTGATCCTGTGGGAAGCTCAGTTCGGCGATTTCGCGAACGGCGCGCAGATCATCATCGATCAGTTCATCTCGGCGGGCTTCGCGAAGTGGGGCCAGACGTCGCGCCTCACGCTTCTTCTGCCGCACGGCTACGAAGGCGCGGGCCCCGAACACTCCAGCGCCCGCCTCGAGCGTTTTCTGCAACTGGCCAGCGACGGCAATATTCGAATCGCCAACTGCACGACGCCGGCGCAGTATTTCCATCTCCTGCGCGATCAGGCGCTGACGTCAAAGGCGCGGCCGCTCGTCGTCATGACGCCGAAGAGTCTGCTGCGCATGAAGTTCGCGACCTCGCAGGCCGCGGATCTGAGCGACGGTTCCCTGCTGCCTATCATCGATGATCCGCTCGTCACGGATCGCAAGGGCGTCAAACGGCTTTTGCTCTGCAGCGGCAAGATCTACTACGATCTCATCGCCGGCGTCAAGCGGTTGAATCCCCGCGGTCTCGCGATTGCGCGGCTCGAGATGCTGGAGCCGTTCCCGCTCGATGCAGTGATGGCGCTCGTCAAGTCTTATCCGGATCTCGACCGTGTCACGTGGGTCCAAGAAGAACCGCGCAACATGGGTGCGCGTGCATTCGTCTCGCGGCGCATCCGCGAGAGACTCGCACCGCTCGGCATCGCCCTTGACTACGAGGGCCGCCCGGACCGGGCTAGCCCAAGCGAAGGTTATCCCGGGGCTCATGCAGTCGAACAAGAACGCATCGTCACGGCAGCGCTCGGACCGCGCCGCGCAGGCGCATCGCCGTCGTGAGCGCGCGCGTCGTCGTCCTCGGGGGCGGGCCGGCAGGCGACGTCGCGGCACTGCGCGCCGCGCAACTCGGCGCTTCGTCCACGATGATCGAGCGCGCCGAAGTCGGCGGCACGTGCTTGAACTGGGGCTGTGTTCCGACGAAGGCGCTTCTTGCGAGCGCCGATGTGCTGCGCACGGTGCGCAATGCCGCGGAGTTCGGAGTCACGGTCGGCGAACCGAAGATCGACTTCGGACGGATGATGCAGCGCAAAGAAGACATCGTACTCAAAATGCGCGGCGGCGTCGAGGCGGCGTGCAAACGCAAGAAGGTCGCGGTCATCCACGGCCAAGGCGTGATCGAGGGCGACGCCGTCGTGGTCGACGGAAAACGCTACTCGTTCGACAGTCTTATCGTGGCGGTCGGCACGGAACCGGTCGGTCTGCCGGGTCTCGATATGCACCATCCGGCGGTTATGACCTCAAATGACGTGCTGCGTTTGACCGCGATACCCAAGCGGCTCGTCATCATCGGCGGCGGCATCATCGGCTGCGAATTCGCAAGCCTCTTTGCCGCCCTCGGTTCCGATATCACGGTCGTCGAGCTCTTGCCGCGCATCCTCGCGGCCGTCGACGCAAAAACCACCGCGTATTTTCAGCGCATCGTCGAAAAAGAGGGCGTCAAGTTTCTCACCGGCCGAAAAGTGGCCGCCGTGGATGACTATCGCAAGAACGGCATCACGATCAAGCTGGACGACGGCACGAAACTCGATTGTGACAAGCTGCTCGTCTCCGTTGGCCGCACACCCTTGACGAAGGGGATCGGCCTTGAAGCAGCCGGTGTCGCCCTTGACGCGCGCGGCAACATAGTCGTCGACGAATTTCTGCAGACAGCCAATCCGAAGATCTACGCGATCGGCGACTGCATCGGGGGGCTGCAGCTCGCGCACAAAGGATCGGCGGAAGGTCATCGCGCCGCCGAGAATGCGCTCGGTCACGACCGCATGCCGATGGACTACACCGTTGTGCCAAGCTGCATCTATACGCATCCCGAGATCGCGATGGTCGGTCTCAACGCCGACACGGCGAAGGAAGCAGGTCTTGAGACCGTCATCGGTCAGGCGCGATTCGTGGGATCCGCCAAAGCTCTGGCTGAAGGCCAGCCGGACGGCTTTGCGCAGATCATCGCCGACAAGGCAACGGGGCGCATCTTGGGCGCGACGATCGTGGGCGCACATGCCGTCGAATTGATCCACGAGGTCGCTGTCGCAATGGCCGACGCACTGACGCTTGCCGAACTCGGGTCGATCATCCACGCGCACCCGACGGTGAGCGAGATGGTGATGGACGCGGCGCAAGCGGGCATCGGGGCGGCACCATACCTGTCGTGATTTTGTGAGCCGCATGAAGCGGTATGCCGCGATCGTGCTCGCGGCGGTGCCGGCGATTGCGCTGACCCTCGCGATTCCCTTTGCAAATCGGATGGAACCGAGCGTCGGCGGCGCGCCGTTTCTGCTGCTTTGGATCGTGGGCTGGGTCGTCGCGGCGCCAATCTGTCTGTTCTGCATCTCGAGGCTGGAGCGGCGCGCGTGACGAGCGCTTTCATCGCGCTCGGCATCGTGGCGGTCGTGATCATCGCGGCGGTCACCCTTGGCGTCATCGCGGCGCGCGCGAATCTCAACTCGCCCACGGACTTTGTGGTGGGCGGCAGGTCCCTAGGCTCGGTGCTGCTCTGGCTGCTCATGGCCGGCGAGATCTACACGAGTTTCACATTTCTCGGCGCCGCCGGATACGCGTATGGCCTCGGGGCGCCCGCGTTCTACATCCTCTGCTACGGCCCCGTCGCGTATATCATCGGATACTTCCTGACGCCGAAGATCCGAAGTGTCGGAGCCGCGTTCGGCATGATAACGCAGCCGGATATTTTCCGCGCTCGTTACGGCAGCCAGGCGTTGGCCGGGCTTGCCGCGCTCGTCGGATTCTTCTTCCTCATACCGTATATCACGCTGCAGCTGACCGGTCTGCAGCTTTTGTTATCCATCGCAGGATACGGTTTCGTCGAACCCTACGTCGCGGTCGCGGTCGCAGTCGCGCTCATCACCGGATTTGTCTGGGCGACCGGGTTACGGGGCACGGCGTGGGCAAGCGTTCTCAAAGACACGCTCGTCTTGGCCGCGGCGATATTCGCGGGCATCGTGTTGCCGCTGCATGCGGCGGGCGGATGGGGAGGAATGCTCCGTGCTGTGACGTCGTCGCATCCCGGTTGGCTCACGCTTTCGCCCGGGGCTTCCCCTCACGGTGTCGCTTGGTTCGTCACATCGGTGATCGTCTCCGCAGCCGGATTCTTCATGTGGCCGCCTTCAACGGCAGCGATCTTCAGTTCAAAGAGCGGCGATGCGTTGCGGCGCAACGCGATGCTTCTCCCCTTGTACAGTCTATTGATCGTCTTCGTGCTCTTCGCCGGATTTGCCGCGCTGCTGATCATGCCCGGCCTGAAGGGCACTGCCGGCGACCAAGCGTTCATGCTCTCGATCAGACAGATCTACCCGGCGTGGCTGCTCGGTCTTGTCGCTGCGGCCGGCTGTTTGGCGGCGCTCGTGCCCGTGAGCGCGCAACTTCTTGCCGCAGCGAGTATCTTCGCCAAGAATATCGCCGGAGATATGCTGCACGCGCCGTCAGACGATCGCTCGCGCACGCGGCTGACGCGCATTTTGGTGATCGTTCTCGCCCTCCTGGCGTACGGTTTGTGGTTCGCGCTCAAAGTGTATCTCGTGGATCTGCTGCTGTATGCGTATAACGGCATCGTGCAATTCTTGCCGGGTACGCTTTTGGCATTCGGCTGGCGGCGCACGACTGCGTGGGGTGTCGGAAGCGGTATCGTGGCCGGCATCGGTGTGCTTATCGCGGCGAATTGGCTCGGTGCTCTGATGCACGGCATGAATCCCGGCATCGTCGCGCTCGCCGTCAACTTCGCGGTCACGATCGCGGTGAGCACGCTCACGGCGCCGCCGCCTGCGGACGTCATCGACCGTTTCATTGCCGCCAGCAACGATTGAGGGGACCCCTCGCCGCGTCGTAGTGGGGCAGGCAAGACGGCGCCGCGGCCGCGACGAAGCATGGCGCTCAACGACCGGCGGCGCTTGGCGCCGGCATACGAGGAGGTTATCCCGATGCGGCTAGGATCAATAGCTTTCGTCTTCGTGCTTGCGCTCGCACTCGGCGCGTGCTCGTCATCGCAAAAATCGACCGCCAGCACAGACACGAGCACTGCGCCGGCAGACACGAGCGCAAGCGGTACCGCGACGGCCGACGCGAATGCCGGCGGCGGCACCGCTTCGAACTCCGGCGGCTCGATGACGATCAACACCAAAGAAGGCTCGGTCAGTATGGGTACAAACGTGGACGCGTCAAAGATCGGCGTTCCCGTGTATCCCGGCGCGACGGCCGCGGGCGGCGGCGGATGGTCCGTTCAATCCAAAGAGGGCACGGGCCAAGTCGTCTCACTGACCACGAACGATTCTTTCGGCAAAGTCGAAGCTTGGTATAAGGCGCAATTCCCGGCGGGCAGCGAGGTCATGAACGTCTCGAGCGGGTCCACCTCGTCCGCCGTCTTCCAGGTGGGCAAGACGACCGACAAAGACCAGCAGAGCGTCGAGATCTCAAGCGACGGCACAAAGACCACGATCGTCTTGAGCCATAAGACCACGACCGGATCGTGAGACCATTCGTCACGGCGCTTGCCGCGACGACGATCATCTCGTGCGCGGCGTGCGGCCGCGCGACATCGGAGAACAGCGGTGCCGCCGCTCGCGCGCCCCAAGCGGCGGGTACCCCATCGCCTGCAGCAGCGGCCGCAACTTCAGCAGCAACGCCTTCGTCGCTGACTTTTTCGGACAAGAGCGGTACGGTCAAGATCGGACAGGGCGCCGTCGATCCATCATCGCTCGGCGTGCCGCTCTATCCCGATGCCGTGCAAGATCCGAGCAGCAGCTCGTCGAGCGTCGCGGCGGATGGCTCGACGAAGATCACCACGCTCTCGACCGTCGACTCGTACGCGCAAGTCAACGCCTGGTACAAGGCGCATCTGCCTGGCGATGCGCAAGCATCGCACCTCAGCGTTGGCGCTGAATCGACAACGTCGTATCAGTGGACGCGAGGTGACGGCCGTGAAAACCGGGTGGTGACGGTCAGCACCAACTACGGCAAACCCATCATCACGATCAGCGTCTCGATAGACACCGCGACTCCCGCGCCTTGAAGGAGCGCGTCCGCGTTCAAAGCGCGCGGAGAATCACGCACTTCAGATAGGATGTCTCCGGCGCATCGAGCGAGACCGGATGATCGGGCGGGTGCCCGCGTTCTTCGACGATCTGCATCGAGCGCCCGGCGTCGGCTGCGGCGCTCCAAAGAACGCCGAGAAAATCGCGCGGCGACAGCGGCCGCGAGCATGAGCACGTCACGAGGACGCCGCCGGGTTCGAGCATCTTGATCGCGCGCAGGTTGATCTCTTTGTAGCCGCGCGTCGCTGATTCGAGCGTCGCCTTACCGCGAGCGAAAGCCGGCGGGTCCAAGATGATCTGTCCGAACGTCTTGCCGGTGTCACTTGCGTCGCGAAGATATGTGAAGCAATTCGCTTCGACGACCTCCGAATCCGGAAAGCCATTGAGAGACATGTTCTCGCGCGCGAGGCGGCAGGCATCCGCAGAGATGTCGACAGACGTGACGGCGCTGGCCCCTGCAAGCGCAGCATGGACGCTGAATCCGCCGCTGTAGGCGAAGCAGTTCAACACGGAGCGGTTCCGCGAATACGCCGCCGCGGCTGCGCGATTGAGCCGCTGATCTAAGAAGAGCCCGGTCTTCTGTCCTCGCTCGATGTCCACGAGCAGCCGCGCCGCGCCTTCGCCGATCTCGATCTTGTCCTTCGGCGGGTCGCCGAAGAGCGCTCCAGTGCGTTGCTGCAACCCTTCCAGTTCGCGCTCGGGCACATCGCTTCGTTCGAAGATCGCGTGGGGCGCATAGGATTCTTTGAGCGCGTCCACGATCGTCTCGCGCACGGATTCGATGCCGAGCGTGGAGATCTGCACGGCGAGCCAGCGCGCGTACGCATCCACGACAAGCCCGGGCAAGCCGTCGCCTTCGGCGTTGACGAGCCGCACGGCGCCGGCCTCGGGCTGCTGGCCGCGCCTCGCAACCGCTTCTCCCACCCGGCGTCTCCACCACGATGCATCGACCGGTTCGTCGCGCCACGTCAATACGCGCAGAACTATCTTGGAGCGGCGGTTGCAGTACGCGCGCGCGAGGAACGCACCGCGATGGTCGAGGACGGTCGCGACCTCACCGTCCTTGACGCTCTGGGGCAGCTCTGCGATCTCTCCCGCGAATATCCATGGATGCCGGGCGCGTTCGGGCCGCCGCGATCTGAGACGCGCCGCGGTGCTCAACGCCTGGCGAGCGCTTTTACGAACGCGATCTCGCCGTCCACGACGTCGACGTCGACCGAATCGCCATCGACGAACTCACCGTCCAAGAGCCGCAACGCAAGGGGGTCGATGACCTCTTTCTGCAGCGCGCGTTTCAACGGCCGCGCACCGTAGATCGGGTCAAAGCCGTGGTGAGCGAGCAGCGCTTTTGCCTGGTCGGTCAATCGAAGCGTGATGCCGCGCGCCGCCAGCCGGCGCTCCAACCCACGCACCTGGATCTCGACGATGCGTTTGATGTCGTCGAGCTGCAGGTTCTTGAAGATGACGATCTCATCGATCCGATTGAGGAATTCTGGGCGGAAGTGGTCGCGCATCGCCTCCATCACGCGCGTGCGGATCGCTTGCTCGTCGCCGGCGAACTCCGTGATGACCGCGGAACCGATGTTGCTGGTCATGATCAGCACGGTATTCTTGAAGTCGACGGTGCGGCCTTGACCGTCGGTCAGGCGACCGTCGTCGAGGATCTGGAGCATCACGTTGAAGACATCCGGATGCGCCTTCTCGATCTCATCGAACAGCACGACGGAGTAAGGTCTGCGGCGAACGCTCTCGGTCAGTTGGCCGCCTTCGTCGTAGCCGACATACCCGGGCGGCGCGCCGATGAGCCGCGAGACGGTATGCTTCTCCATGTACTCCGACATGTCGATGCGGATCATCGCCCGCTCATCATCGAAGAGAAACTCGGCAAGAGCCCGCGCAAGTTCGGTCTTGCCGACGCCGGTCGGGCCGAGAAAGATGAACGACCCGAGGGGGCGGTTCGGGTCTTGGAGACCTGCGCGGGCGCGGCGTACAGCGGACGACACCGCAGTGACCGCTTCGTCCTGGCCGATCACACGCTCGTGCAGCCGGTCTTCCATGTGCAGCAGCTTCTCGATTTCGCCTTCGAGCAATTTAGAAACAGGAATGCCGGTCCATTTGCCTACGATCTCGGCGATGTCGTGCTCGTCCACTTCTTCCTTGAACATCTTGCCGTCGGTGTGCGCCGAGGCGGCCTCGGCCGTCGCAATTTTCTTGCGAAGATCGGGCAGCAGGCCGTATTCGATCTCCGATGCCTTCGCGTAATCTACTGCGTCCTTCGCGCGCTGCAGTGCGGCCTTCGCCTCTTCGATCTGCTGCTTGATCTTGCTGACCTCGCCCAGCGCCCCTTTTTCCGCTTCCCAGCGCGCGCGCAGCGCATCGCGCCGCTCTTGCAGATCCTTCACCTCGTCTTCAAGATGCGTAAGGCGCGTCGTGGAGCCCGGATCGGATTCTTTCTTCAGCGCCTCGCGCTCGATGGAGAGCTGCATGAGACGCCGTTCGACTTCGTCGAGTTCCACCGGCATCGAGTCCATCTCCATACGCAGTTTGCTCGCGGCTTCGTCCACTAAATCGATGGCTTTGTCCGGCAAGAAACGATCCGCGATGTAGCGATTTGAAAGCACGGCGGCGGCCACAAGCGCCGAATCTTTGATCTTGACGCGATGGTGGACTTCATACCGCTCGCGCAGCCCGCGCAGGATCGAGATCGTATCCTCGACCGTCGGTTCGCCGACCATCACCGGCTGGAAGCGGCGCTCGAGAGCCGCGTCCTTTTCGATGTACTTGCGGTATTCGTCAAGCGTGGTGGCGCCGATCGTGTGCAGTTCACCGCGCGCGAGCATCGGCTTGAGCATGTTCGAAGCGTCCATCGAACCTTCGGCGGCCCCGGCGCCGACGACGGTGTGCAGTTCGTCGATGAACAATATGACGTCGCCTTGGCTCTGCGTGATCTCCTTGAGCACGGCTTTGAGCCGGTCTTCGAATTCGCCGCGGTACTTCGCGCCGGCGATGAGCGCGCCGAGATCCAGCGCGACGATGCGCCGGTTTTTCAGGCTCTCGGGAACGTCGGCGCGGACGATGCGGTGCGCAAGACCTTCCACGATCGCCGTCTTGCCCACGCCGGGCTCGCCGATCAGTACCGGATTGTTCTTCGTGCGGCGCGACAGCACTTGGATGACCCGGCGGATCTCCTCGTCGCGGCCTATGACCGGATCCACTTTGTTCTGACGAGCGAGCGCCGTGAGATCGCGGCCGTACCGCTCGAGCGCCTGATACTTCCCCTCCGGATTCTGATCGGTTATCCGCTGGTTACCGCGGATCGTGGCAAGTGCGGCGAACAGCTTGTCTTTGGTGACCCCGGCTGCGGTGAGCAAACTGCCGGCTTCAGTGCGTCCTCCGACGTCGACCAGCGCGAGCAGCAGATGCTCGGTCGAAATGAACTCATCTTTGAAGGAGAGCGCCTCGTCGCCGGCCCGCAAGAGCACGTCGCGCAATTCGCGGCCCAGCGTGGGCTCTGCGGCCCCGAATACCTTCGCGCGCGAGTCCAGGACGGAACGCGCGCTCTTCTCCAAGCGCGCCACGTCTGTCCCCAATTGCCGGAGGACCACAGCCGGAACGCCTTCGGGGTCCTCGAGCAGACTTGCGAGGAGGTGGACGGAATCGATCTCCGGCGCGCGGTATTCTTCGGCAAGCCGCTGTGCTCCGATGACTGCGGCCTGCGCACGCTCCGTCAGTTTGTTGAAGTCTTTCATGCCTTCTCCATTGGGCTGGGCGCCATACGTTCTGTAGCGGCAGGCTTTGCTCTTGTCTCGCACGAGCGCTCGCCGGAAGGCAGTCGCCGGTACCCCGATGTAAGTGATTGGACGTTATCGGAGGCGTAGATGAGCGTAGCACCTCTCACGATGAGTAAGGGCACGAAGTGGGCTGCCTGGAGCGTTGCCGCTGTCGTCGCAGCGGTCCACTTCGCGGTCGCCGGTCAGTACGACGCGTTCCGCAACGAGTTGTATTTCATCATCTGCGGTCGACATCCGGCGTTCGGTTACGTGGACCAGCCTCCGTTCGTGCCTATTCTCGCAGCGTTGACGCAGCTCGGCGGCATCAGCGTATGGCTGCTGCGCTTGCCCGCCGTGATCGCGGCCGTGGCCCTCGTGCCGCTCACGGTGGCCTTCGCGCGGCTCCTCGGTGCGACCGCGCGCGGCGCGTGGCTGGCGGCGGCGGCAGCGGCGAGCGCTCCTCTCGTCACGGCCATGACCGCGACGTTGACGACGTCCACGTTTGAGCCGCTCGACTTCACCGCCGTTGCTTACCTCGTCGCGCGTGCTGTGATTCGCGGAGAGCAGCGAGCCTTCTGGTGGGCCGGTGCGATCGCAGGCCTCGCGTTTGAGACCAAGTACGGAATTCTCTTGTGGGCATTCGGCCTTGCCGTCGGAGTCTTGTTGACTTCCCATCGTCAGATCTTTCGATCGCGCGATCTGTGGATCGGCGTCGGGATCGCCGTGCTGATCGCGGCGCCGAACGTGGCGTGGCAGGCGACGCAGGGCTTTCCGTTCCTCGAACTCGTGCGTAACGACAACAGCGGAAACTTCATCGGAACGCCGCTCGTCTTCTTCATCGGCCAGATATTCTTGGTCAGTCCTCTTCTTGCGCCGCTTTGGATCACCGCCATCATCGCTCCGTTCGCGGCGTCGCGCCTCGCGCCGTTCAGGTTCCTTTCGATAGCGTTCGTCGTCACAGCCATCTTGATACTCATCACGCACGGCAAGGCGTACTACCTTGCCGGCGGATACCCGACGATGTTCGCGCTCGGTGCCGCGGCGTGTACCGGCCTGTGGCGCTGGTTCGTCGCAGTATGGGCGGTGCTTGCTGCCGCGAACGGCGCTGCTGCTCTGCCCTATGTGCTGCCCGTCATGTCGCCGCCCAAACTTCAGCAGATGCTCAATCGTATAGGCAACCGGCCGCCGCCGCTTGAGCGGGCAGGTATCGGCGCGCCGCTCATGCAGGTGTTCTCGGACGAGTTCGGCTGGCGCGATCTTGCCGCCGGCGTCGGCGACGTCTATCGCGGTTTGCCGCCGGCCGATCAGGCGAAAGCGGCGATTTTCGCTTCGAATTACGGCGAGGCGGCGGCGATCGATTTCTACGGCGCCGGATTGCCGCCGGCGCTGAGCGGGAACAATCAATACTATCTCTGGGGTCCGCACGGATACGACGGCTCGGTCGTCATTGCGGTCAACGTCGATCCGCAAGCCTGGGCCGCGATGTGCGATTCGGCGCGTGTGGTCGCGCGATTCGGCACCTCTCCCTACGAGATGCCGTACGAGCACGATCGGCCCATCGTTCTGTGCCGCGGCATGCATCCGCCGCTGCCGGCGGTTTGGCCGCAATTCAAGCACTACGGGGTGGAAAATATCGGGATGTGACGGCGAGGTACCGACGCCGGGGCGAGCGCTCTTGCCATTGTCCGGCGTTCTCGTGAAACGAATGTTCGGCTTTCCGCCGCGGCCAGTATCGAGTACAATGGCCTCTATACCCGCCACCGACTAAAGGAACCGCCTATGCGTTCGTTAGCCGGCTTTTTCGCGCTGGCCGGCACGCTTACCGTCGCGGCGGCGCCGGCGTTTGCGTACCCCGTTTTGGATCAGGCCCACGCGTTTCGCGGCCGGATCACGTACACGGTGCGAAATGCGTCAGATGCGTCCGCTCCGAGCGCGAGCGGCCAACTCGTGGTCGACCGGTCCGGCTGGGTCCTGGAAGAACACGCGCCGTCTGAAGTCGCGCGTGCCGGCTCGCACGGTGCGTCTGTCGACAGCCCAGGTGTTCACGTGGGTGTGGACGACCCGCTCGCGGCGGGATCTATCGCCAACGCCTGGGCGGTCGCGGTCGGCACCCTCGCGACCGAGCCGGTTTCTTCTATAGCGGGCGACGCCGTCTGGAAGACTGCTCGACTGCGCTTGTATCTCAACGACGCTCGCGATTCGGTCGTCGGCATGGCAGATACCGCCGGCGTCGGCGACGTTTCGTTCGCATTCGACGACTGGACCGACGTTTCCGGAATGCTCCTTCCGCGCCGAATCATGCGATTGCGCGGCGGCGTCTCCGAGGCGTCGTTTTCCGTGAGCGACTATACCGTGCTGCGCGCGATTCCCACAGGCCCGCTCCCATCGCCGATCCGTCATGCGATCATGGATGGCTCCGTGGGTTGGACTGCCGGACAGGCACCTGTCCGGCTCGCCGCGATCGAGTTCCCATGGCGTCTGTTCCTCACCGCGTTCGGATTGCTGATGCTTGCGCTCATCGCCGTGGCTTGGACGCGGCGGGACGCGCTGCTCCAGCGCCTCTGCCTCTGGGTTGAGGATGACCCGCGCGGATGGGCAACGCGCGGCGTTTCGGTCTTCGTCTCGCCCGAAGGCCGCCTCTTGTTCGACGGATCAGAATATCGCGTCGGACCGCAGTTCTACAATAGACCGGCGGTCGTGCAGTCGTCCCCGCTCTTCTTGCGCATCGGATCGCGCGACGTCCCGCGCTCGGTGATCGTCGCTCGCAAGTTTCGCCCGCTCTCCGCAGCTGCAAATGCGCGCGGGCGATCTGCGCGTTCCCAACACACCCGTTCTGCGCACGGCTTCAGCCTCATCGAAACACTCGTCGCGGTCGCGGTCTTTGCCGCCATCGTGGTCGGAGCAGTTTTTCCTACGCTTATCGTGATGGCGCGCGGCGATGCGATCGCTGCCACCCAAGAAGACGCCGTCCGTATCGCAGCCAACGCGCTCGGCGATCAAGAGGCGGCCTCCGCCTACGGCGCTGTGACCGATGGAACGACGACCTCGCAGATCGGGCAGCTCACCTTGACCGTCACCGTTGGGCCTTCGGCGAGCGGCGCTGCCGGCGCAAGCGACATCGCTGTCGCCGTGACCGATCAGATGGGGCGAACGCTCGCGCGCGCGATCAGCACCGTCGGACCGGCGGTGCCGTTGCCCCCGCCGCCCGACGCGACACCCACGCCGATGCCGTCGGGCGGTTCTCCGCCGCCATCGCCGCCGCCGACGCCGTCACCGTCTCCGAGTTCTTGGCCCGGATGATGCGCCGCAGAAGTCGAGGAGTCGCGCTCATCACGGTGCTTCTCGCGAGCCTCGTGTTAGCGGCCGTGTTGTCGGTCATGCTGTATGTCTCGACCGCGGGATTGCGCCGCAGTGTGGAGGACTTGCGCGCGCTCCAGGCACAAGGCGGCGCCGATGCGGGAGCAGGCTGGTTTCGCGCGTTGCTGCAGGCGAGCAACGGCGATGTCGGCGCCGCGATCGTCGCGCTGCAACAGCAAGGCGGCGTCGAGACGATCGCCGTCGATTCGGATACGAGCATCCGCGTGACGGTCACGCCCATCCTCGCCAGCGGCGGCAGCGAAGGCGACCATCGTGACGCGAACCTCGAGCAAAATAACAACGTGAGCGAAGCGCCGGTGCAGGTCGTGTCCACCGCTGTCGTCACGAATAGCGGAGTCAAGACGGCCGAGCGCACCACCACGACGCTTTTGCGCGTCTTTCAAAATGCTCCGCCCTATTCCGAGATCGTCGGCGTCGTGGACGACGCAGGACCGGACGCGATCGACAGTCCCGGCGATGCGGCCGGGCAGTTGGCGGCTCCCGCGACGACCGATCTCGTGGTTCGCGCCTTCGTTCTCCCGCCGGGCGGCGGACCGCCGCACGAAGTCGACAACTTCCAAGGATTGCAATGGTCGGACGGCAACACGAGCGGCGGCGGCGTCTTACCGTAGCGGCGCGGCGCGGCGCGACGCTGCTGGAAGTTCTCGCGGTCGCAGGTATCATCGCGCTCGTCGCGCTTTTTATCGGCATTCCGAGCTATGCGACCTACGCCCGCGAACGGCAGGCCCACGACGCTGCGAGCACCCTAGCCCAAGATCTCGCGCTGCTCGAACGCAGTGCGCAGAACGACGAAGGCGCCGGCGCGACGCTTGAAATCGACTCAGCGTCGCCCTTCGCTTATTCGTGCTATCACGGTCGCCCGTCGAACCTCGATCCGCGGACCACGCTCGGCGGCCTCATCGTCCGGCGAAGCTTTCCGGGAGTCGCGCTCGGTTATGGCCCGATCAGCGCAAGCACGCCGCTGCTCTTCGCGAGCAACGGCAGCGCGCAGTACTTCGACGGCGTGCATTGGGTGGATCAGCACGGACCGCCCATCCCCTTTACTCTCACTGCGACCGGCGGCCAATCTCACGCTGCGGCTGTGATGATCGATATGTTCACGGGCGAGATCTCGGGTCCGTAGTACGACCTCGTTCTCGACGCGAGCACATTCCGGGTCATAACGGACGTCGAATTCGTTTTTCCGATGGCACAATGTGGGCACGAAGCAATGCCTTGATATCAAAGCGTTGACGCGTCGGCACCGTTCGCTTTCACAGAGCCTTCAGAATATACCGCTAACGTCGAACGTGCAGCAGAATACTCTGCTGCAAGGAGTGTATGGTGACTCGTTTCTCAAGGTTGACCTTAGCCGCGATAGCACCGATCTCGTTGCTCGCGCTCGCCGGGTGCTCGTCCGCCCCCCTGGTCTCAGCCGTTTCGCCCAACGCGGTGCATCGGCAAGTCTCGTCGCTCGGAATTCAGCGGCTCGCCGTGCCGCAGTGCACCCGCGACTTCGCGCTATCGGTGACGCCGTCGACCGCGGTCATACCGGCTGGGTCGTCGAAGACCTTCGAAATCGGACTGACAAGCCTGTGCGGACTTGCGGGAAGCATCAACGTTGGCACCACGCGCATATCGCCATCAGGCAACGGACGTGGGCCAACGCCCCATCAGGCGCGATACGACCTGCCGCTCGACGCGAACGGCAAAACTGGCATACCGGTCACGTATAGCACGACCGCGATGACGTCGAGGCGGAGCTATGAAATCACAATCACCGCAAAGGACGTCACGGGCGGATGTTGCTACGGTGTGACTCACACCGCAACCGTTACGCTGACGATCGAGTAGCGCGGCAGCGCCAAAGGACGCGGGGTCCGGCGTCCTCTTCCTCAATGACGACAACTTCCGGTAGTTGCATTATTTCACGCAACATGTTATAGTTGCGTATATATCGACAACTATTGGGAGTCACCTACCGTGAAAAAACAGAGCTCTCGGTACGCCGTGCTGACCGCAGATATCGCGGGATCGCGGGCGATTGCCGATTTCCCGTCCGAGCGAGACAAGAAGCTCCGGCCGCTTTCGAAGCTTCACCGGACGGGCGAGCTTATCGCATCCGACTACGCGGTCACCGCATGGGATGAGTTCGAGGGGCTGCTGACCGCACTCGCACATATTCCGCAAGTGCTCTTGGACTTGCGGCGATACTTCCACCCCTTTCAGCTGCGCGTCGCGATCGGCATCGGCGACGTCTCAAATCCTGCGCAGAAACCCGTAAACGTCTTCGCCGGCGGCAGCGCGTTCGAGCGCGCGCGCAAGGCGATCACGCAGCTCAACGCCGAGCGCACCACCTTGGCGCGTTCGACGCTCTTCCTTTCTGAGAGCTCAGAATTTGATACCATCATGAACACCCTGTACCAATTGCATGACACTCTCGCCGAGCGGATCTCGGCGAAACAATGGGAGGCCATCAACCTTCAGTTGAAGGCAAAAAGCCAGGATGCCACCGCGCGGCGGCTCGGGCTCGACAAGTCTTCGATCTCTCGCCGGCTGCGGCGCGGATATTACTGGCAACTCGTGAACACGCGTGAGGCGGCTAAGACCATTATCGCTCACTACTGGAAGCAGCACTCGCCTTGATGGCGCAGACCGCCGTAGACAGCGGGCAATCGCTCTTCGTCGCTTCTCTCGCCGTTCTGCTCGCGTATCTGCTGACCAACTCGTGGGCATGGGGCGACGAACCGTCCGCAGCGAGGCCGCTCGGAAAACGGACGATTGTGCGAAGCCTCGTGCATCTCGTGGTCCTTATCGCCTCGCTCGCGCTTTTCGATCCTGCGGCGCTATCCGCGCCGGTCCGATTCGCGGTGTGGACTTTAGCATATCTCATCGCGCAGGCGGCGGTTGACCTCATCCGCATCCGCTCGGATCGTCCCGCTCGAGACGTGCCGGTCGCGTGGACATTTGTGGTCCGCCAAGTGCTCCATCTCTGTATCATCATCGCTTTCGCCGATACCGTCTCGGGCGCAGGCGCAGCTCCGATCGCGGCACTGCTCGGCGTGGCGGCGCCGTTGAAATTCAAGATACTGGTGGGTGTCACGGTGTATGCCGGCTCGATATTCGCAGGCGGCCAACTCATCCGGCAAGTCACGCGACCGATAGCCGATCACATCCCGGCGATCGACGGCGTAAGCGCCTTGCCGAACGCCGGCCTCTATATCGGGTGGCTTGAGCGGCTGCTCATCGTGACCGCTGTGCTCATGAAGTCGCCCACGGTGATCGGGCTCATCTTCGCCGGCAAGTCCATAGCGCGCTTCACCGAATTGAAGGACCAGCGGTTTGCTGAGTACTTCCTGATAGGGACGTTCCTTAGCGTCGCACTAGCGCTGCTCGGCGGAATCCTGATCCAACTCTGCTGGTACGGAACCGCACAGCTCGGCTAGGCCGCTATGACGTGCGCTTACGCGGCTTCGCCGTCGTCTTCTTTGCGGGCGCCGCCGCTTTCGGCGGCGCGGGTGATTTCACAGGCGGAGCTGTTTGCTTACGTGAGGTCTCTTGCGGCGGCGGTGGCGGCGGCGCTTTCGCTGCGATCTCCAGCCGCGCGAGCACTTCTTCGATCGCGGCGACCGCCGCGCTCAATTCGTCAAGCTTGCTCTTGTGCCGATCG
Source organism: Candidatus Eremiobacteraceae bacterium (assembly GCA_035295225.1). Taxonomy (NCBI): domain Bacteria; kingdom Bacillati; phylum Vulcanimicrobiota; class Vulcanimicrobiia; order Candidatus Eremiobacterales; family Candidatus Eremiobacteraceae; species Candidatus Eremiobacteraceae bacterium. The sequence continues at coordinate 41,498 of DATGJI010000003.1, forward strand.
TATTTTGCGGCGAGTCGGGCGACATCCATGCGGGTCGCATATTCGATAGGCGGCGTCGGCTGCGCCGGTGTCGGCTCCGGGGGCGTCGGCACGACAATCGGCACTTCCGCGTCTGCCGGTGGTGCGGGCGTCGGTGTCGGCGCTTCGGCTGCTCGAGCTGCGCCGCGGTCAACCTTCTCCGGCTCGTGCTTTGCGACCGCGAGCATGTCGTTCAGATCCGACAGCACCGACCGCGCACGGTGGTTATTCGGATCCAACCCCAGCACGACGTTGATCACGTGACGGCACGTTCCGATCTGCCCGGCAGCGTACGCGGCTTCGGCGGCCTGCACGTAGTAGCCGATCGCTTCCGGCAGCATGCCCATGGAGTGCAGACGTTGCCCCATCCGGACGATCGCGGGCACGTTGGTCCGATCGCGGTCGAGCACTTTCCGAAACGTCAGCACGGCTTGATCGTGCAGGCCGAGCTGCTCGTAGACGCAAGCTGCTTCGAAGAGCGCGGGTGCGTGCGTGTACTTCGAGTGGCGCAGCACGTGCACGAACTGCGCGAGCGCCCGCTGCGCGTCGCCTTCGATCATGTAGACGCGGCCGATCTGGAAGATGACATCCAAGTTGACCGGATCGAGGGCGTGTGCCGCGTCGAAGGCCTCGCGCGCGCGGCCGAGTTCCGCTTCAGGATCGATGAAGGCTGTGCCGGCCTCCAAATACGCGCGCACGGCGTCCTCGTTGGCTCCCGCGGCCGCATACATCTTCGCCGCTTCGAGGAGCAAGACGGCATTGCGATCGGATGCGCGGCCGAGCTGGTCGAGTGCCTCGCGCATGGCGGCGATGTCGTCGTTCTTGTGGCTTGCTTTGGCTGCCGCGAGATGAGCGGCTGCGTGGATGCGGTTGTTCTCGGTCACGTCAGGACCTTCGTCCGGCGGGCTGCGGACTCCGGCCGACCGACGACGGTTCGTCTCCGAGTTTTAGTGGAAGTCGCGCGAAGATAATCCGTGGGCGAGCTCTCGCAGGTCGAGTTTCCAGAACTTGCGCGCCAGGAGGTTGATCGTTCCTTCCTGCTTCTGCACCACGCCTTCCACGATCACCGCAGGTTCCTCGCGTGCGATCGCCCGATACTTCTTATAGATATCCGGCCTGATGATCACGTTGATCAAGCCCGTCTCATCCTCCATGGTGGTGAAGACAAAGCCCTTGGCTGTGCCCGGCCGCTGCCGCGACGTCACCACGCCTGCGACTTTGATGATGAGGCGGTGCGGCAAGGTGGCGAGGTCAGCAGCACGCCGGACGCGGATCGCATCTAGGCTCTCGCGGCAGAATTGGATCACCTGATAGCGCGTGGATAACCCAAGACCCCAAAAGTCGGCGGCGGCTTCCTCCTGCGCGAGCATGGCCGGCAGCGCGACGGCCTGTTCGTCCACCGTCATGCGCCGCTCCAGTCCGCCGGCGCGTGCTAGACCGCCCATGCGTTGCACTTCCCAAAGCGCGTCGCGGCGGCTGATGCCGAAAAAGCCGAACGCCCCGACCGCCGCAAGCGATTCTAAGATGTCTTTGGCAAGACCGGTGCGCAGCACGAAGTCGCGGACGTTCGCATACGGTCCCTTCGCGCGTTCGGCTTCGAGCAGCTCGCGATGCTTCTCGCCGATGCCGCGTACCTGGTTCAGCCCGATGCGTAACGCGATCTCCCGTCGTCTTGCAGAGGGCCGACTGGCGTCGGCCCCTTCATTGGCATCGGCCCCTTTATTGGCGTCGGCCCCTTCATTGGCGTCGGCCCCTTCATCCGCCGCCGTGCGGGCGATGGGCTCGGCGGTGCATTCGAAGTGCGAGAGGTTGACGTCCGGCGGCAATACGGTGACGCCGTGGCGGCGCGCATCGCTGACCAACGTCGAAGGCGAATAGAACCCCATAGGCTGCGCGTTGAGCAGTGACGCGACGAATTCTGCGGGGTAATGCACTTTGAGATAGCCCGAGACGTAGACGATGAGCGCGAACGATGCTGCGTGCGATTCCGGAAAACCGTAGTCAGCGAACGCGCTCAGCATGTGGTAGAGGCGCTCGCCGAGCGCACCCTCGATACCGTTGCGCCGCATCCCGTCGACCAACCGCTCGCGCAGGCGTTCCATCTTCTCGCGCGATCGTTTGTGCCCCATCGCGCGACGGAGTTCATCGGCCTGTCCGGCGGTGAAGCCGGCCGCCACCACGGCCATGCGCATGCCCTGCTCCTGGAACAGCGGCACGCCGAGCGTGCGCGCGAGCACCGGTTCGAGCGCGGGATGCGGATACGTGACCGGCTCTTGCCCGAGCCTGCGCCGGAAATACGGATGCACCATGTCGCCCTGGATCGGCCCCGGCCGGATGATCGCCACCTGCACGACGATGTCGTAGAACTTGCGCGGCTGCATACGCGGCAGCGACGACATCTGCGCGCGCGACTCGACCTGGAAGAGACCGACCGTGTCGGCCTTGCACAGGATATCGTAGACCCGCTGGTCGTCGCAGGCGCGCAAGTCGGCCAGATCCACGTCGATGCCGCGCACGCGCCGCACTTCGGCGATGCAGCGCTCGATCGCGTCGAGCATGCCGAGACCCAAGATGTCGATCTTGATGAGCCCGAGCACCGCGCAGTCGTCTTTATCCCAACATACGATGGTGCGCCCCGGCATGGCCGCCTGCTCGAGCGGCGCCACTTCGATGAGCGGACTGCGCGTGATCACCATGCCGCCCGAATGCTGGCTCAAATGGCGTGGAAAACCGTCGATGCGCCGGCACAACGCGTGGAGCCGCAGCGCGACATCGCCGCCGATATCCGCGCGCAGCGCTTCGGGCAGCGCGGCGACCGCGGCCTCCACTTCCGCCGCCGACATCGGCGTCTTATCGCCGTGTTTGGTCACGCCGAGCGCCTCATGCGGGGCGACCTCGCCGTTGCCCGCTTCGGCCGTCTCTTCTGCACCGGGCAGCACGCGGCTATCGAGCGATTTCGAAAGCGCATCGACCTGGTCGAGCGACAGGCCGAGCGCCTTGCCGACATCGCGCACCGCCATGCGCGCACGGTATGTGATGACCTCGGCGACGAGCGCCGCATGATCGCGGCCGTAGCGGTCGTAGACGTATTGGATGATCTTCTCGCGCTGGTCGCCCGACGGCGTGTCCAGATCGATGTCGGGCGGCTCATCGCGCTCTTCGGAGAGAAAGCGTTCGAAGAGCAGCTTCAGTCCGACCGGATCGACGCTTGTGATGTTCAGCGCGTAGCAGACGGCCGAATTGGCGGCCGAACCGCGGCCTTGCACCAAGATGCCATGCTCGTTGGCAAAGCGCACGATATCCCAGACGATGAGGAAATAGCCCGCGAGATTCAGCTTCTCGATCACCGCCAGCTCGTGCGCGATCTGCTTGCTCACCTCCGGCGAGACCGGTCGATAGCGGCGGCGTACGCCTTCGTGGACGAGTTGATAGAGATACGAGAACGGCGTTTCGCTTGCGGGCACGGGGAAGTCGGGAAATTCGTTGTGCAACTTTCCGAGCCGGAACGTGCAGCGCTGCGCGATCTCCGCGCTTGCCGCGATGGCTTGCGGCAGATCGCAGAATAATGCCGCCATCGCGTGCGGCGAGCGCAGATAGTACTCGCCATTCGGGCGCAAGAGCGTGCCGGCAGCATCGAGGTCGGTCTTGGCGCGGATGCATGCCAGCACGTCGGCGATGTCGCGGTGTTCGGGTACGGCATAGGCCACGCCGCCCGTAGCCACGACGCCGAGCCGCGTGGACTTCGCCACTTCGAGCAGCGCGCGTATACGCGGGCCGTCGTCGGGCAGCAGATGGCGCTGGATCTCAAGGAAGCAGTTCTCGCGGCCGAAGATGTCGCGCAGCGCCGCCGCTGCCGCGATCGCCGCTGCCATGTCGCCGCGCGCGCATTCTCGCGCGGGCCGGCCCTTCTCGAAATCGGCGAGCGCGATCAAGCCGTGTGCGCCGCCCGCAAGTTCGGCGTACGAGATGCGCGGCGCACCGCGCGGGTGGTCGAGATGCGCGCGGCTGATCAATCGTGAGAGGTTGGCGTAGCCGCGCGCGTCGCGCGCGAGCGCGACGATGCGCGTGTCGTCGTCGAGCGAGAGTTCCGCGCCGACGATCGCCTCGATGCCTTCGGCACGCGCCGCTTGTGAAAAGCGCACCACGCCGTAGAGACCGTCGCGGTCGGTGATGGCGATCGATGCGAGCTCGAGCTCCTTCGCGCGCTCGATCAGCTCTTCCGGATGCGATCCGCCGTCGAGAAATGAGAAATTCGAACGGCAGTGCAGCTCGGCATACGCGCTAGTCAAAGACGCCCTGCACGTACCATTGACCATCGCGCAGGTCGTGGAAGACGAGCAGCAGCTCGCTGCCGCCCGCGAGTTGATAATAATCGCGTTCGACCGGCCGCTCCCACCAGGACTCGCTCAAACGGAACGGACCGGCACAGGCGACGCCGCTCGCAGGCGGCTCCATGAGCGCCGGCGGATCCACCAGGCGCAGCGCCGGCGCCCATGCGGCTCGGCTATCAACTGTGCCCGCTTTGCATCGCACGTCGCTTGCCGCTCTGTCGAACTCGCGCGGCGATGCGATCGGCTGCGCGCGCTGCATGCGTTCTGGCAGACGCGAACGCGATGGCGTGGGCAGCATGGTCACGACCGCGTCGCGATCCAACGCGGCCTGCAGCCGCGCGAGCGTGGCCGCAAGCGCCGCTCGCCGCGAGCCGTTGCTGCCATCAAAGATGCTCAATTGCGGCGGAGGATCCGCGCACGGCAATGCCCGCACCGTCACTGCGCTCACCGCGCCCTGACCCGCGCGCGCCTCGAGCGCGACCCGCGCCAAATCAAATATCGTCGCCGCGGAAGCCGTCGGCTCCGCCAGCATCACCGGAATGATAATTTTACCTGCGACTCCACCTGCTGCAGAACCCGCCGTGCCATCGCCGGGGACTTGGCGGATCTTCGGGATATCCACCCTCCGCCGCTCGACTTTGGCGGCTCTCGCCGCCTCAGACGCCCCGGCTTTCGGCACGGCCGGTTCTGCAGCCGAGGCGTCCGCACGGTGTGCAGCGGGGCGTCTGACGAGGAGCGGAGCCATGGATGGCGAGAGCGACGAGGAAGTCGAGCGACTGAGCGAGCTGGATGCGAGCGAAAGAGCGTCCCCGTCGCACACCGTGCGGACGCCCGGCGCAGGCATGACCGGTGAGGCGGCCGAGGCGTCCCCGTCGCACACCGTGCGGACGCCCGGCGCAGGCATGACCGCCGCAGGCATGGCCTGTGAGGCGGCCGGGAACGAATGCGCGTCGTCTCGTTCGAGAATGATGTCGACGCGATCGCAGACTTGGGCTGCGCCGGCGAGGCGTGTGGCCACGGCGGCGATGCAGCCGCGCAATGCGAAGAACAATGCTTCAAGCTTATCGATCGATCCATCGAACGCGATGCGCTCTTCATAGGGCGCTTGGATGCGGCGCGGACGAAGCGCTTCACGATCATCGCCGCGCGCTAGACGCGCATATGCGCGCGCACGCTCGCCGAATCGCGCGGCCAACGGCGCGGTGGGCAGCGCCGCGATGCTGCCCAGCGTGCGCAGCCCGAGCAGATCGAAGCGCTCGATGTCGCCGGGAGCGAGGGGCAGCAGCGACACGGGCAGCGCTGCCAAGAATGCTGCGTTACCGCCAGGCGGCACGATGCTGATGCCGGCGCCGGCCACCAGCGCGGCGCAGCGCGCGGTGAACTTGTCGTCGGCTGCAGCCGCTGCAGCACCGGTGTAGCCGAGCGCCTCGGCAAGCGCGAGCGCCGCACCCAACGCGCCGGCCTCACCCGCCGGCAGACCGCTTGCATCGAAATAGTAGAGTCCGGGAGCAGCGCCTTCCACATCCGGGCTGCAGGTTTCGAGCGCGTCGAGCAGCTCTTCGCCGGCGGTCCGTTCGGCGGCGTGATCGCGGGCGATGACCGCAAGCGTTGGACATGCGGCGCGCGCTTGCTTCGGCGTCATGCCCGCGTGCACGCCGAGCGCATCGAGCGATGCGCATGCGATCTCCCGCCGTTGCACGCCGTCCGCGACGGCGATGGGTTTGCCGCGCAGACTCGGATGCCGCCGCAGGCAGACATCGAGGGAAAAGCGCGGGATGACCAAGCACGCGGTGCGCGCCGCACGGTCAGGCGGTGACGAAGGAGCGATCATGTCGTTCGTCCGTTTCATCGAGATGGAGAATCGCGGGCGCGAGCCGCGGATCCGATGGTTCTGCGAAGAACGTGCCGGCGACGTCGGGCACGAAAGCCGCCACACGCACGTGTTTTCCCGGCGCTGTGGTGCGCGATTTCGCCACGGCGATCGAGACGATACAGCCCGCGAGTCTGCCGGAGCCCGCGCTGCCCGTCTGCCAGCATGGCGTAAGCCCTTCGGCGCGCAGACGCACGCTCGCGAACGACGCGACGGCGGAGATGTGGCCCTCGGACAGCACGACAAGCGCGGTGCCCGTCTTCTCCGCCTGCCCTACGAGCCGCGCACAATGATGGGCGCGAAGCGCATCGGGCCGATCCGCGCAATCCAGCGCGACGAGCGCGCACGCGCCGCCGCGCACGAGCGCATCCACCGCATGCCGAGCCGCTGCGCCGTTCGACGGCTGCACGACGAGCAAGCGCCGCAGATCGATGCCCGCGGCTGCTGCGGCCGGCGCGAAAAACGCGCGCGGCATGTCCACGAATGCAGCGATCTCACCCGCACGCGTGCAAGCGGCGAGCATGGCAAATGTCAACGTGGTCTTGCCCGACGATGCTGCGCCGAACACTTCGGTCACGCGTCCGCGCGGAATGCCGTTCGAACCGAGCGCAGCATCCAAAGCGGCGTCCCCGGTCGGCACGCCGGGCAACGGCGCCGCGCCGACGCGCGCCACCGCACCGTGCCAACGGCGTTCTACGAGCGTGCGGAGGTCGGCGACCGACGGCTTGAGCATCGGGCAAAAATACCAAAAACACGGCTGTTGTTGTAGCTAGGGAGGTCAGTATAATCGAACACACGTTCGATTGCAAGGGCCCATTTTTGTTCCGTATAATGGAAGATATGCAGCAAAACGACTTCAAAAAAGCCGCACGGGCCATGATGCTCGACGCCCTGCGCCGCAATCCCATCGACGCCACCTGGAACGGTCTTCACGAGCACGATCACGAGGTGCCCGACCTCAGCGCCGACGGATTCGACGAAGATGCGCAACGCGCGCGCGACAACGTGCGCGCCCTCGCGGCGTGGTCGCCGCAGTCGCTCTCACCGGAAGACCAAATCGACCATCGCATGCTGCTCGCGCGTTTCGAGACCGAAGCGCGAGAACTTGAAGCGCTCGAACCGCAGCATCACGATCCGTCGCTCTATGCCGACACAGCAGTGAACGGCGTCTACTCGCTGCTCGCGCGCGAATTCGCGCCGCTCGCCGATCGCCTGCCTGCCGTCCAGTCACGACTTGAGAAAATTCCGGGGCTCTTCGACGCAGGTATCAAGAATCTGAAATCGTCGCCCGCGATCTGGACGGAGATCGCGATCGAAGAGACGCAAGGCGCGGCCGATTTTCTGAACGGCGTCGTCGCTCCGCTCGCGCACGACAGCGCGCAGATGCGCAAAGCGCTCGAGGCCGCGCTCGCCGCTTGCACGCGCTACGAGAACTTCTTGCGCGAAACGCATGCGCCGCGCAACGGCATGAGCTTTGCCCTCGGCCGCGAGCTCTTCGATTTCAAACTCCGCGACGAACATCTGCTCCCATACGATTGCGAGTCGCTGCTCGCATTCGGTGAAAGCGCGGTCGCGACGACGCTGGAAGCGCTGCGCCAGGAAGCGACGCGCATCGATCCCGGCAGCGACTGGGGCGCGATCGTCGAAGCCTTGCGCACCGATCATCCGCCGCACGATGCGCTGCTCGCGCACTATCGCGAGGGCGTTGCCGAAGCGCGCGAATTCGTGCGGACGCGCGGCCTGGCGACGATTCCAAGCGGCGAACAGCTGCAGGTCGTGGAGACGCCCACTTTTCTGCGGCCCACCGTGCCGTATGCCGCGTACATGCCGCCGGGCGCGTTTGACAAGCGTCAGGAAGGGCTCTACTACGTCACTCCGGTGAGCGACAAACTGAATGCAGAGGACCGCGCTGAGGCTCTCCTCGGCCACAACCGCTACGCGATGCTGTTGACCAACGTCCACGAAGCCTACCCCGGCCACCACCTGCAGCTCGTCTGCGCGAATGCCACACCGTCTGAGATCCGCGCGCTCTTCGACAGTACGGTCTTCTGCGAAGGTTGGGCGCTGTATTGCGAACAGATGATGCTCGACGAGCACATGACCACGGATCCGCGTTACCGGCTCTTCCAACTCAAAGACCAGCTATGGCGCGCGTGCCGCGTCGTCATCGACGTCAAGCTGCACACGGAGCGCATGACGTTCGACGAAGCGGTCGACATGCTCGTGAACGTCGCGCGTCTCGAACGTCCGAATGCCATCGGCGAGGTGCGGCGCTACACCCAATCGCCGACGCAGCCCATGTCATATCTCACCGGCAAGCAGCAGATCCTCGACTTGCGGGAAAGCCAAGCAGCGCTGCTCGGCGCCCGTTTCGATCTGCGGTCGTTCCATGACCGGCTGCTCTCGTTCGGCACGATTCCCGTTGCACTCATAGCCCGGGCGTTTGACCCCGAGAAATAGGACCGGCGGCCAACGGTGTGACGGGGATCACGGTCGAAGGTGCGATGAGATCGACCGGCCGATCAGGAGCGATCCGTGAAGCGATACCTCGCAAATGCCCTTCAGATGACCATCGCGGTTTACGTGGGATTTCTGATGTCGCCGGTTGCGATATCCGTCGGCTGGGAGTGGCGTCACTGGGTCTTCCACTGACCCCATCTCGGAATTGACCGCGCGCCCCGAGCTAGTCAAGGTGCAGCTGTGCTCGGGCCTTCTCATACGCGATACGTCATTGCTCTTGGTCCGCTGCAACTATGCCGGTGAGCCGCAGGCGCTCTGGGTCTTGCCCGGTGGACGCCAAGAAGCGGGCGAGACGATTGAAGATGCGGTCGTCC
>DATGJI010000004.1 GCA_035295225.1 Candidatus Eremiobacteraceae bacterium
GGCGCGGCGCTCGGCGCCGCTACGATGTTCGACTTCCGACGCTTCACCGAAATCGTCGCGGCCGTGAGCGATGGCGGCGTCTACTGCAATTTCGGCTCGGCGGTCATCCTACCGGAGGTGTTCCTCAAGGCGCTCTCCATCGCGCGCAATCTCGGCTACCGGAACGATTTCGTCACGGCGGATTTTGACTTCGTGCGACACTACCGGCCGCGGACGAATGTCGTGGTGCGGCCGCATCTCGATGGCGGAAAAGGTTATATGTTCACCGGCCATCACGAGATCATGATCCCGCTCTTCGTCGCCGGGCTGCGCACCGCGCTTAGCGCACCACCCGCGTGATCGTTCGATGAGCTGGCGTACGGCGCCGGTGACCCTGACCATGCTCGGCCTGTGCTGGGTCGCGTTCCTGTACGATCTTGCCGTGACGGGAGGCGATCAGCCGGCCGGACCGCTCGTCAGTCTGGGCCAGATCGTTCCGGTGCTGATCCAACAAGGGCAGTGGTGGCGGCTTATCACCTCGGGCTTCATCCACTATGGCATTCTCCACATCGCGTTTAATTCGTACGCGCTTTTCCAGGTCGGACTGTTGGTGGAGTACGTCTACGGCAGCGCGCGCTATTTCGCCATCTACATGGTCGCGCTTGTGGCCGGCGGATTCGCCGCGTACTATTCGACGATCGGAACGAACGATGCGACCGCCGGCGCATCCGGAGCCATCATGGGAGTGTTCGGCGCGATGGCGGTGCTCGGTTTCAAACTTCCGCACGCGCGCAGCGTCTTGTTGCGCAGCGCGCTTATGCCGATCGTGCTGACGCTCGGCAACGGCTTCGTGAACTCCGGCATCTCGAATGCCGGCCACATCGGCGGATTGATCGGCGGCGTGGCCGTCGCGTGGATCCTTACTCCCGCGCGGCTCAAAGAGCTAGCGCCGCAGGACCCCACGCCGCAATTCGGACCGCCCGACGGCTAGCGCGAAAGCGCAGATTCGATCGCGAGCAGCGTGCTCTCCGCGCATCGCTCCCACGTCATCGAGGAGGCGCGTCGCAGACCGCGCCGGCGCAGGTCGTCAGCCAGCGTCTCTTCGCTCAACACTCGCGTGAGCAGGGCGGTGAGCGCGGCCGTATCCGCGGGCGCGAAATACAACGCCGCGTCGCCGCCGGCTTCGGGGATGCTCGCCGCAGCCGACGCGATCACGGGGGTGCCGAATGCCATCGCCTCGAGCATGGGAAGTCCAAAGCCTTCGTAGCGAGACGGAAACACGAACACTGCCGCTCCGCGATAGAGTGCGGCGAGCCGTGCGTCGTTGACCTCGCCTTCCAGACGCGCATCGACTCCCGCGGCACGCGCTCGATCGCGAACGACCGACGCGCACCGGCCGGCCAAGACGAGGACCGTACCGCGTGCGACGCCCGGCGGGAGAGCCCCCATCGCCGCGACGAGCGCGCCGACGTTCTTGCGCTCCTCTGCCTCGCCGACGAATAACACGTAACGCCGTGCGTCGTCGAACACGGCCGGCGCGATCCCGGCGAACGCGGGTGGAAAAGCGGTGCCAAGAGGGACGACCGAGATCGGTGCTGCGACGGGCGCCAGCCGAAGCTCGATCTCGCTCTTCGTGAATTCCGAATCCGCGATGATCAGCGCCGCTTCGCGAGCGGTGGTGCGAAACGGAGTCTGCTCGTTGCGGCGCCTTCGCTCATCAGCCGCAGGTTCGACGAAAGGCCAGACGTCGTGGACGGTCGCAATGCGGCGCATCGGCGCAATCCACGTCATGCCGTTCCACGGATACCAGACGGCGTCCAATCCGAGCACGGCGGCCTTAGAGCGGCGAGCGACGGCAAAGTGTCCGCCTGCCTCCGCTTGCAGCCGGTCGCGCACGAACCCCGGAAAAAGCTGAGGCACCAAGAGCGTGACGGTCACACGTTCGCGCTGTGAGGCGGCCCACAGCGAGAGCAGAGCGCGCACGTACCTGCCGATGCCGCGACGGTCGTGCAGCAGATTCGCCGCGTCGACGCCGAGCGATAACGGCACGCGCGCCTTCTTACGAATTGGCCAGCGCGGCGAGGTCGACGACGGCGACGCCGTCGAGATCGTGGGCGAGCGCGCTGAGGTCGGGCCGCTGCGTGAACAGGATCGATTGGATACCGCGCGCGCCCAGCGCGGCGAGCCATCGCAGCGCGGCCGCCGCTCGTTGCGGATCCGCGTGGGCAAGCGCATCGTCCAAGATGAGGGGCACGCGCTCGCCGCTCGCAAGTGTTTGCGCCGTGGCGACGCGCAAGCTCAGATTCACTTGTTCCTTTGTGCCGTCCGACAGTTCGGCGGGGTCGATCGTGCCCCCGCGCTCTGCAGAGTCAAGCCGCACAGTGAAATTTAAGGCCATGTGCGCTCGCACGTATTTCCCCGCCGTGACGGCGCTCAGACCTTCGCCGAGCAATTCGTTCATGAGCGGAAGAAACGTCTTGTGGACGGCAGACTTCACCTCGAGGATGAGGTTTTGCGCACGCTGTGCCGCGCGGTGGGCCGCGGCCAGGCGCTGCTCTTCCTCGCGGCAAGCGGTGACGCGCTCTTCGAGGTCCGCGATATCCAGAGGTTTCGAGGCGTTGAAGGCGCCCTCGAGTTCGCTCAACCGCTTGTTGGCGTCAGCGAGGCGGTTGTTCAAATCAGCGAGTCCGGCACGCGCGGTGGCCTCGTCGACGGCCGCGGACAGCGTGAGCGCGACATCGGGGAGGTCGCGCAGCTCCTCGACCAACGCGACGATCTCGTGATGAAGCGACTCCACATCGTACGAACCGAGCGCTTGCGCGAGCGCCGCGTTCCTCTGCTCGTAGTCGGCGCGCGCATGCGCGCTCTGTTCGAGCGACTCGCGCAAGGAGCGGTACGCGTCGATACGCGCGCCGAGGTCTTGGTTCGCGGGCACCCCCAACGCGTCGAGACGCGCCGCCAACGCCGCGTCGGCGTGCGCCGCCGCCGCCTTTTCGCTTTCGCTCTCGGCTTGCAGGGAGCCCATCGAGTTGATCTGGGCCTCGAGTGCGCGCTGCTGCTCGCGGCGAGTGAGAACTGTCTGTTCCGCCGACCGCTTTTCCACCAAGAGCCTGTCGACATCGCCGCGCGCGGCGAAAAGCCGACGCGCCGAGGCGACGTCTGCCACGCCAAACGAACGGCAGTGCCCTTTCAGCGCATCGCGTGAGCGGTCGAGCTCATCGCCGAGTTCTTCGGCGGCATCTTCGGCAAAGCGGATCCTCGCCGCGCGCTTGCCGGCGGCGGAGATGAATGCGAGCAGCAGCAGGAGACCGCCGACTGCGACAGTGCCGCCGGAGTATTCCCAGACCTGGGCTTGCGTGTCAAAGCCGAAAATCAGCGCGAGAACGCCGGCGATGAGCATCACGGCAGCGACAAACGGACTTGGCGCCGGCTGCTGGCGCGCGATCGCCGCCGCGGTCTGGGCGTGGCGCGCTTTGCTCTCCAACAGATCCAGCGCGGCGTCTTCAGCTTCGAGAGAGTCGAGTTCGGCGCGGTTGATCGGCTGCTTTTCGTTCGCCTCCGATGCCGACTTGGAAGCTGTTTCGAGTTCGACCGCCTGCGCCTCGGCGAGCGCGATCGCGGTTTGACACTCGCGCAGGGAGACGCGAAGCTCGTCCGCCTGCTTTGCGCCGGCGGCGGCGCGCTTGGCCGCCGACTCGGCTTTAGCCCGCGCGGCCTCCCGTTCGGATATCATGGGCTCGGCATCGGCGATCGACGCGCTGTTCTCGCGCTTCACGCTGCCGCTTTCGCGTTCTGCCTCTTCAAGCTTCGCCTTCGCGTGCATGAGATCTGCCTGCGCAGCCTCGACTGCCTTCAGGCGGTCTTGCAGCGCACGCAATCTCGACGCCTTGACCGCATATTCGGCTTTGCGCGCACTTGCCGCAAGCTGTTCGACCTCGCTCGCCGCGGCCGCACGCTGTTCGATGAGGACGCGTAATCCGTGAAATGCCTTGCTCGCCTCTTCGCGTTCCCGCTCGGCCTTTTCGCGCGCGCTGCGAGCGCGGGCGAACGGCGTGGTGCGCGACTGCGGCGAGCCGATATCCACGTTCGCGAAGCGCTGCAACGCGGCGACCGCGGCATCGGCGCCCTCTTCGCCGGCGGCCCCAACCACCGACATCAGCCGCTCGCTCAAGCTCGCGAAGCCGTCGGGATCATCGTGGCGCAGCTCTCCGGCGCGGATGACGGCGGCCGCGGTGTATGCTTCGAGCGAGAGGGCTAACGCGCTCGAACCGGGGCCATCCTTTCTGCTGCCGCCCCACTCATCCACTTGCTCTTGCGTATCGAGCGTGCGCGTGATCGCGCGGACGTCGTCCGCGAAATCGCGAGTGGTCTCAAACGAGCGGCCATCGTCCATCGCGAACGCGACGCGGGCGCGAAACGGTGCACCTGGCGCCCACGGCCGATAGCGATTGAGATCGTCGTTGAAAGGTTGGTTCGGATAGCCGAAGAGCGTCCGGATGACGCATTCGGCAAGCGTGGACTTTCCGGTTTCGTTGTCGCCTGCGATGACCGTGAGCCCCGGCGCGAAATCGATCGGCGGCAGGCGCACGAGTCGGCCGAAACCGTCTATCACGATGCGCTTGAGGATCACTGAAACAGCCTCTTGCGCGCGAATGCGAGCAGCCCGAGTTTCAGCGCGCTCGCGAGCTCTTCGCGCTCGGCGACGGACGACGCGGCCGCGATGCGCGACCGCGCTTCCCGCACAAACGCCGCGCGCACGGTGTTGCCTTCATGTTCGATCGCGTCGAGGTCAAACGCCGCGAACTCAGGCACGATGTCTGAACCCGGGTACGCCTCGCGGATCTCGGCTCGCAACGCTTGCAGGTCGGGATCGAGCGACGGGGGCGCCGCGCCGACTAAGCGGAGGCGGCAAAAAATCGAACCCGGCGCGGTGACGATCGAAGCGAATCGTTCCTTGATCGCGTCTTCGAGGCTTGACGAATCGGCGTACGGTGCGACGTCGAGATCGGTCACGACGTAGCGCGTCGCACTTAACGGTTCGAACCCTACGTTGACGGTCCCGTCGGCGATGGTGACAATGCTCGCCGTGTGCTCCCCGTCCTGACTGACGTTGAGCGGTTCGGGTGAGCCGGGGTATGCGTAGTGCGTCCCTTGCAGTTTGCCGTGGAAATGACCGACCATGGCGTGGACCGCACCGGCGCGCGATATCTCAACGTCCGAGAAGGGCGCGATGGTCTCTTTGCCCGGCGGCATGTGTTCCTGATCGGAGCCATGGAAAAGCAAAAGGTGTGTCCCCGGGCCGTTGCACGTGAATCCACTGATCGCGCGTGCGTGGTCGAGCGCAGAGGTCTGGCCCATTCCCCACAGGGTGATGCCGTCGGCGAGCCGCTCTGGTCGAAACGACCGTTCGTCGAAGAGCGTGACGTTCGACGGCAACGGATGCATCTGACCGTAGATGGACGTGGGCGCGAACGGATCGTGATTGCCTGGGGCGAGGAAGACGCGCGTGGGCGCGATCTCAGCGAAGCAGCGGCGCAAGTATTCGGCGGTGTCTTTGCCGGCACATGCGTCCTCGTAGAGATCGCCGGCAACGCAGAACGCGTCGGCTCTTCGATCGCGCGTCAGGCGCAGCGCACGCTCGAACGCTTCTCGCAGCTGACGCCTCCGGCGCGCGCCGAAGCGCGCATCCTCGCCGGCAAACGCGGCATCGAGGTGCACATCGGCGATGTGGACGATGCGATAGCTTACGGTCCGCTCCTTTGCGCGACGATGCGCATGGCTGCATGGGAAGTGTGAGCTCCCGGCAAAGTCGCCCTGCCCGTGCTCATCGCCATCGGCGCCATTAGCGCGCTGGTCTTGCTCGTCCTCGCGAGCGACGCCTTCACCAACGCGGTCGAGTGGGTCGGCGCGCTGTACGGTTTGGCGCGCGGTGCCGTCGGCTCGGTGATCGCCGCCATCGGATCATCCTTGCCGGAAACCGCGATCGCATTCGTCGCGCTGGTCGTGCTGCGAGACCGAGCAAGCCAAGCGGTTGGAATCGGCGCGGTTCTGGGCGCGCCGTTCATGCTCTCAACCGCGGTCTTCGCGGTGGTCGGTATCATCGCGCTTACGCGGACGCGAGACTCGAGCGGCGATTGCAACGTGCGCGTCGGCATGCGCTCCACGCGTTTCGGCCTGGGGTTGTTCGCGTTGACTTTTGCGTTGGTCATCGGCGCGTCCTTTGCGCCGACGTCGATTGTGCGCACCGTCGTCGCCGTGCTGATCGTGGTCGCGTATGTGGCGTTCGTCACGTATAACATGCGCGATACCTCTCCGACAACGCGTGCCGAGCCGCCGCCGCTGCGCTTTTCGCCGGGAATGCGACGGCCGGCCCCGGCGGTGGTCTTCGCGCAACTCACACTATCATTGTGCGTGACGGTCTTCGCGTCGCACTGGTTTGTCACGTCGTTGGCGGCCGCGTCAACGGCGTTCGGGATCGCGCCGCTCGTCTTGTCTCTTTTCTTGAGCCCCATCGCAACTGAACTGCCCGAACTCTTGAATGTGGTGATCTGGATGCGGCGCGGCCTGGACGACTATGCGGTCGGCAACGTCATCGGGGCGATGATGTTTCAGACGTCGATCGCCTCAGCGATCGCGCTGCTTGCGACGCCATGGGTCATCGATCGCTTCGCCTATACCGCGGCGATCGCGACGTTTGCAGCCGTCATCATCGTCTTGTGCGTCAGTCAGATGCGCGACCATCTCAACTCGTGGGCGTTGACCGCCTGCGGCATCCTCTACGTCGTCTACCTATGGTACGCGATCGCGACCCACTAGACGTCATTTCGCGTACTGCGGGAAAAAGTAGATGAGCACGAGCGAAAAAGCGTTGAACGTCGTGTGCGCCACCATGTTCGGCCAGATCGACCGCGTGCGCGAGTAGAGCAAGGCCAGCCCGATTCCCACGACGGTCAGGGCGGCAAGGCTCCAAAGTTCCGCGTGCGCAAGTCCGAACGCAAGACCGCTGAGCACCGCCGCAGTCCATACCGGCATGCGCTGGGCGAGCGCGGTGAACATAACGCCGCGAAACATGAGCTCTTCACATATCCCGGCTACAAGCGCAACGGATACGAAGTCGAGCATGAACGACACGATGCCGTGATGGCTCATGATGATCTGCACGGTGGGTTGAGGATGGGGGCCGAAGATCTGTTGTTGCAGGCTGCCGACAACGTCACCGGCACCGATCAATGCGATGCCGGCGAGGATGCCGACGCCGACGTCGAGGATGCGAAATGGACGGCCAAACCCGAGCTGTTGGCGCGAAGCGCCCAGCGAGCTCATCGCCAAGCCGATCGCGATGAACGCCATGAGTGACTCGCTCGTGACGCTGATCAAGAAGAGCGACGGTGAGTTCAACATCATCACGAGCAGTTGCTGCGTGTTGGGTATGCTGTGCGGTTGCGCCTGAAGCTGCGGATACAAGACGATGATCGCGATGATGACACCGATGATGATCTGCACCAAGTACAGCGCCGCAACCCCGAAAAGGATGACGGCAGTGGCCCGCCAGCCGTTCCAGCGCGCCGGCGCGGAAAGGTCAGCCGGCTCTGTAGCGATCTCTTCCATCACCTACCTGTGAGATAATTGCGAAAGCGGCATAGCGGCCGCCTTTACCCTCCTGGGAGTGTGAATCCTAGCGCATGCAGCGCATCGGCAAGACGGATGTAGTCGCCGACGTCGATCCGTTCTGCGCGAGTCTGCCCGTCGATCCGGGCGGCTTCGAGTGCGGCGGCAAGAAGCTTGCGTCCAGCCGGTTCCAACCGCAAAGCCGATGCGATGCTGTTCGCCACCATCTTGCGGCGTTGCGCGAACGATGCGCGCGTCAGGGCGAAGAAGAGACGCTCGTCAACCGCTCGTGGCGCCGAAGCGGCATGCGGTTCGAGCACAACGACTGAAGACGCCACCGCGGGAGGCGGATAGAATCCGCCGGCGCCGATGTCCACGAGTTTGCGCGTTCGGCAACGGTACCCGACGAAAACGGTAAGACTGCCGTATTCCGGCTTACCAGGTGCCGCCGTCAGGCGCTGCGCGTACTCGCGCTGCACCATCAAGACGGAGACTTCCCAGTCGCCGGCGCAGGCCAGAATCCGCTCGATCAGCGGGGTGGTGATATTATATGGAAGATTGCCGCAGATCGCGCGCGGCGCGGGCACGCCACGAAAGTAGCCCGCGAAGTCGAATTCGAGCGCGTCGCATTCCCGGATTTCGACTTTTTTGTCGCCGGCAAATCTCTCACGGAGTATTGGAACGAGGTCACGGTCGATCTCGAGGACAGTGAGCGTCGTTGCGCGATCTTGCAGCGCCACCGTGAGCGAGCCGACCCCGCCGCCTATCTCCACGATTGAGGCGCGCGCCGGTACCGCGCTCGCGACCTTCGCTGCGAGCCGCGCGTCCAACAAAAAGTTCTGACCGAATCGCTTACGAGGTCGGAGCCCTAGACTCTCAAGCAGCCGCTTCGGCGACGCGTAGCGATCGTCGGACATGCGATGGAATGCGGCGGCGGACCATAAAGGTCCGCCCAACACGAACGGCGGCGGACCATAAAGGTCCGCCCAACACGAGCGGCGGCGGACCATAAAGGTCCGCCCAACCGCCTTAACGCGTGACGACGTATACCACGACCGGTTGGCGGCCGAAGCGGATCGCGTCATCGTATCGCTCCATACAGAGGTCGATGCGATGGCCGACGATCGCGCCGCCGGTGTCGGCGGCGATCGCGAGACCATAACCGGGAATGAACACGGTCGTTCCGAGCGGGATCACGTCCGGATCAACTGCCACGATGCCCCAACGCGCGCGCATGCCATTGGCCGTGTAGCCGGTCGGATTGGCTTTTGCGGTGTCGGCGGTGTACGCGGTGGCTTCCATGGTATAGACGCGGATCAAATGGCGGTAGGGCGTGTTCTTCTTGAGCATCGCAAACGAGCTGGGTTCGCCTTCGCGGACCAACGTCGCGGTCGGCGGACGAACGACGCGCGTGTAGACCACGACGCGATCGACCGCGATACCATCCCACGTCGTGACGCGTTCGGCGACGACCGAGAGTCCTCGGGAGCCGCGGCGGACGATTTTGCGTGCGCCGGGGCGCAGCTGCGGCGTGTATTCGACGGTCGTATCCTGTACGGTCGCGACGCGGCGGATCGTGACCCGCGTGACCACGTGGATCGGCGCGATCCGGCTGGCGGCATCACCGCGCTCAACGGAATTGAGGCGATTCGTCGTGCCCGAATAGGCGACGAGCGCGCTGCGTCGCGCGCCCGCGACGAAAAATCGCGGCGTCAATTGCGATGTGATCGTGTACGACCAAGCCGAAGGCTCGCGGGGTGGAAGTTTTGCGACGGCCGCGGAGCGGGCGGCGATGCATGTGATGAACAAGCCGAAGATGAGCAGAGCGGGAACGAGACGAGGCGAGAAATAACGGCGGATCGTGTCCAGGATTGTCTCCTCGAAGGCGTACGGCGCGGCTAGGCTGTCTCTGATATGATTTCAGCGAAGTCACGCGAATGCACGCGCGGGTGTCGATGGATCGCGACCGGTTGAAGGAGTGGTCCGCGATATCCGAGCGATCTAGTGTGCTCGGTCTCCGAAAATGCGCGTTCGAAATCAACATCGAACGTCACGAATAAAAGAAGGCTTATAAAAAGCCTGAATGAGTGCGATAATTATATCATGCGTTTTTGCGCGTCGTCAATTTTCGGTCCGGATGTGCGGTACACGCGCGCGATGGGACGACCATTCCATTGCGACGTTCCGCAAAAGGAACCGCAGTTCAACCACAGGAACGCAAATCGCGCAATGCGTTCCATGATGCGGGTTATCCACAACACGATTTGAAAGTCGCCATCTTCACCGAAGTCTACCGTCCGATCGTCAACGGCGTCGTCGCGTCCGTCGATTCGCTCGCCGATCATCTGCGACGCGCAGGCCACGATGTATATACGTTTGCGCCCCACATACCGAAAGGCGCGGAGACGCTCGGACGCGTGTTTCGCATGCCGTCGCTGCCGTTGCCGGCGCGCACTGAGTACCGTCTGACGCTGCCGCTCGTGTCGCGTAAGAATAAGCGCGCGTTCTTAAGTCAATGCGATGTGATCCACTCGCATTCGCTCTTCATCACCGGATGGATGGCATCGTATTATGCGCGCCGGCGATTCCGCGTGCCGCTCGTCTTCACTTATCACACATTGCTCGAGAGCTACGCGCATTATTCGCCTCTCAGCCAGCGATTGACCGCGCAGCTCACGCGCGAACTCACGCGCGGTTACGCGAACGCAGCCGATGCCGTGATCGTACCTACCCAGGCCGTCGCAGCTCAACTTCGGCAACAAGGTGTGAACGCGCCGGTCTGCGTCGTGCCGACGGGCATCGATATCGATGCGTTTCGCGCGGCCGATGCGGCGAGCGCTGCTGCCGTGCGCGCGCGCCACGGCATTCCGCTGGACGCACCTCTGGTGCTGCTCGTCTCAAGGCTTGCGCAAGAGAAAAATATTCCGCTTGCGCTGCTCGCGCTGCGCCGTTTGCGCGAGCGGTTGCCGGCCGTGCAACTGCTTCTCGTGGGCGCCGGGCCGCTCACAGAGGCGCTGAAAGCGCAGGCTGAGGCAGCCGGAATCGGTTCCGCAGTGACCTTCGCAGGCAACGTCGATCATGCCGAATTGCCGGCTTACTATTCCGCCGCGGACACGTTCATGTTTCCATCGACGACGGAGACGCAAGGACTTGTGATAGCAGAAGCGTTCGCGTCGGGATTGCCGGTCGTGGCGATCGATGCGCCGCAGACGCGCGACGTCTTCGGAATCCATCTTGCCGGAGCGCTTGTACCGGACGGCGAGGCGATGGCCGCCGCACTTTTCGATCTTCTGACGTCACCCGAGCGACGTGCGGCGGCGGCCGCACATGCACGTGCCGGCGCCGTTCAATTCGATGCGCGAGCCACGTCCGGGCGCGTCCTGGCGGTCTACAACGCCGTCTTGGCGAATAAGGCCGGCCTTGCCGATATGTCCGCCTTTGATGAACTGTTTGAGGTGGTGGACCCCGGGTATCAGGTCGGCGAGATCCCCCCACAAGTGTCCCGGATTAAGTAACCAACGGTCGGTATTTGAGCCGCCAAGTCCAATCCCTCGCCTTGACTATCGAACACCTGTTCGATACAATTTAAATGAAATGAACGCCACCCTAGCGCCCTCGCGCCCCGCCCTGCTTCCCCCGCGAACGCTCTCGCGGGCGCGGCAGCATCGCGATGCGGACTATCAAGCGAACGTCGCCATCATCCGCTGCGGGCCGAATCGCGGCGTCGCAGGGGTGCAGATCCTCGGCGCGCTCGGCACGCAATCGGGTGAACACTTCATTCCGTTCGAAGTTCAAGAGCTGCCGGCCATGCTCGGCCGCGACTTCGGGTACGCCGGCATGTTAGCCGTGCTCGAGCGCATGCGCAAGCTCGGTATCCGTCGTGTTTTGATCCATTCGGACGACGTCGCGCTCGTCGACGAGCTCGATCATCGCGCCGAGCCGCATCGCGAACTCAATCTGCCTTACATCGCGCTCGGATGCAAGCTCAACGAATTCGCGCGTGCTCGCATTCTCGCGGCGCCGGCCGAACGTCTCGCCGCCTTACGCGAAAAGACCACGGCGCTCGCCGGATCGATCTACCAAGAAGTCGCCTAGCTGAAGGGCCGACTGAAGGGGCCGCATAAGGCCGGCCCCTTCAAATAATCGCTGAAGAGGCCGATTTTCTATCGGCCCACATCTCGTTCGCTACGGCAGAATGGCGGTGATCTCTTCGGTCGCTGCTGTTGGTACCGTTACCAAGCCCGCATCTTGCGCCGCGATGGTGTCCGGCCGCCCTAAGAATCGCTTCGCGAGAACGCGCACGGTGCCGGCGATAGGCACGGCGACGAACATACCGAGCACGCCTCCCAATTCCGCGCCCATAAGGATTGAGACGATCACCAGCAGCGGCGACAATCCAACGCGCTGACCCACCACGGCGGGCGCGATGAAGTGGCCTTCAACTTCGTACATCGCGAGGAAGCCGAGCGCTACGACGAACATCGAGAGCGGGCCGTTCGTGAAGAGCGCGATAAGTACGGCGGGAATCGCTCCCGCGATCGCACCGACATACGGAATGATGTCGGTGACGCCCGCGAAGATACCGATCAAGAGCGCGTATTTGACGTGCAGCAGAAGAAGCATGATCGTGACGATGAGCGCCACGATCGAGCCGACGATGATCTGACCGCGGATAAAACCGCTGAGCACCGAATCAATGTCGGCCAGCACGTCCAGCACCATCTGCCGCCTGCGCTCCGTGACGAACTGGATGGCCATATTGCGCAAGCGGTCGAGGTCGAGCAAGATGTACGCCGCAAGTACCGGGATGATGATGAGTCCTGTGATGACCGATGCCACGCTCAACGCGATCGAGAGCGCCTGACCCGCAAAGGCCCCAACGGCGGTCTGAAGCTGTAGGACGAGCTGGTCGATGACGTTGACCGCGGTCTCCCTCGCTTCGAGCGGCACGGCGTCCAAGAGATTGTTGTTCGCGCCGACGATCGCGGCGCGCGTCTGCATGAGCAGCCCCGGGAAGTCGCGGCCGAGCGCGCGCATCTCGATAGCGATGCGCGGCCCGATGAAAGCGAAGATCCCGCCGAAGACGATGATCAAGAGCATATAGACCGTGGAGATCGCGAGCCAACGGGGCCAGCGGCGTTTCTGCAGCCAATCGATCGGCGGGTAGACGAGATAGGCGAAAAATGTCGCGCCGATGAGCACGACCACCACCGGCAAGACGCGCCTAAGCACGATGCCCGCCGCGACAAGCAGGCAGAGGCTGCAGAGCGTCAGCGCGACGATCTTGAGATTGCGCGTCAGACGGTCGTCAGCGGTCAAATGAACCATCGTCCCGCGCTTTCAACACCGGGGCTGCGATACCATACACCGTGACCACGGGCCCGGTTCGTGTGCCGTCCCGACGGGAACGAGAAGCGCACATGCAGACACGTCGCCGCGCGCTGAAGACCACCCTCGTCTGGCTGCTCGCCTTGGTCATCGCCATTGGCGCATGTGCGGTGATTCCGCCGCTTCGCGCAGCCGCGGCACGAGGCATACTGTCGATTGCGCTCTCATCAAAGTCGCTGCACCTCTCGCACGTCGATCTAACGCTTGACGCAAATCATGCGTCCGCTCGCGATCTCGTCGTGACCGATTCCGCCGGCACGACCGTTATCGCGGCGCGCACTGTCGACGTGGCCTATACCCTGAGCGGCCACGGAATCACACTTTCCAAAATCGCGCTCGACTCGCCGGCCGTGTTGGCGTCTCGACGCGCCGACGGTTCATTCGAACTGGCCGACCTCTTGAACGGTGGAGGGTCAGGAGGCCCCGCTTCGCCGCTCGACCTATCCGTCAAGAACGGACGCGTCGACGTGGTCAACGCCGCGTCGCCGGCCATCGCGGGCCGATCGATCTCGCTTCAGCGCATCAACGGCGCGGTGAACGTGCGGCCCGGCGCGATTTCGCGCGGAATGCTTTCCGGTTTCTATTCCAGCGGCGGGGCAACGCTGCCGGTCCACGGCGCGCTCTATGAAAACGATCTCAGCAACGTTGCGCGCGCCACGCTGCGCGTGCGCGGCGCTCTGATCGCACCGGCAGTCGATCTGTTCACGTCGAGCAAGGCGTTCGTCGTCGAATCGGGTACGGCCGACTTCGATGTCACCGCGTACGCCATCGGCTGGCCGAAGGATGCAGCGCCCGCATGGCACCTCGTCGGCGCGGGTTCGATTCGCCAGGGATGCATTCGGACGATGCCCGTCATCGTCGCGGTGTGCGGCGTCAGCGGGCCGGTCGGACTTCGCGACGGCACGCTCTTCTTTCCGGCGCTCTCGGGCGATGCCGCCGGCATCGCCTTGGGCGCATCCGGTCTCGTAACGCTCGAACCGAGCGCTGCAATAGATCTTGAGATCAAAGCGCTCGCGCCATTGGCGAAGCTGCGCGAGCTGCTCGCGTTCTCGAAAGCAATGCCTCTGCACGGCCAGGTTGCGGTCGACGTGGCTGTACGCGGTGCACCGGCGCAGCCGCACGCCGATGTCCGGTTGAAATCGCAAGGCCGGCTCGCCTACGATGCCGTGCCATTGTCCAGTCTTTCATCCGATCTCTACTATCATGACGGTCACGTTGCGATCCTCGCCGCCCGCGCGCTCTACGCCGGCACGCAGATCTATGGCGCAGGCGATATCGACCTGACCACGTCTCCTGTCAGCGCGCAGTTAGCAGTGCAAACCACGTCGGGCGCGGCGCGGCTGCCCGTCATCTCTCAGCTCGCGGCGAACGGCACCGTTCTCGCCGAGGGAGCGTTCCACGGCCCCCTCACGCAGCTGACCGGCGACGGATTTGCAGACGCCATTGATCAGGGGATGTCGGTACGCGTTGCAATGCATGCAGATCCGGAAGCCCTTGCCTTGGCGGCGTATGCACGCGAGGCAGCCGGCGGCGAGTTGTTCGCCGGAGCCGACGTCGGCCGCGCGAATGACGCCCCCGCGAACGCCGATCTCGTCGCACATCGCTTCGTGCTCACGTCGTCGGGTCACGCGGTTGGGCTGCCCGGTCTCGACGAACACATCGCCGCGCTGCCGCGAGGTCACGTGCAGCTCGACGGGGCCGCCGCGCTGCTCGGCACGCTTGCGGTTCCGTTCGGTCGCATGGCGTTGAGCGTAAGTCATGCCTCTCTTGAGAACCTTGCTCCCGCGGGCAACCCGCTCGTCGCGATCGACTCGGTCTCGCGCGCGTCGCTGCGAGGCGCACTGATCGGTCATGCATGGCTCGGCGACGTCGAAGTGAGCGATGTTCATGC